>SHYW01000037.1 GCA_009692615.1 Deltaproteobacteria bacterium
TTGCTCTGCTTTTTCTTTCTCGCCCACGCCAAACTCGCAAACGTTGTCTGCTCCCCCACGCTCTTTCCTCCCGCCTCACCTTGTCGGTCTTTCTGCTCTTCGTTATTAGACGACTTGCTAGATGACTTGTTCAGAGATTCCTTAAGTAGGAACAAATCCGATCAGGCCGCGGCGAATTGGCTTCGTGGACGTCAAGATCAAACTCTCGCTAGAATATCGGCGCAACGTGGCAACCGCAACGTGATCTTCTATGCCTCAGCCTTTTTACAGAAGCCTCAATCAAACGCACTAAATCTTCAGTTAACGCATGAAGAGATCAATGGGTTCATGTCTGTGATGTTTGGCATGGACTGGAGCAAGGGGCTTACCTTAATTCTGCACACCCCCGGCGGAATAACAAATGCGGCAGAGAGCGTCGTGGCGTATCTCGATAGTAAATTCGATCAAATAGAAGTCATAATACCTACTTTCGCTATGTCGGCTGGGACGATGATCAGTTTGGCTGCAGAAAAAATTGTAATGGGACGCCAAAGTCAGCTAGGCCCCATAGATCCTCAGATTCCACTTGGCGGACGATTGGTTTCAGCGCGCGCTATAGTCGATCAGTTTGAGCGAGCGAAAAAAGAAATTCTCGCCGATAGAAATGTTGCACATGTTTGGGCGCCAATTCTTCAAACGATTGGACCGGCAATGCTTGTAGAGGCACAAAACGCGCTAGATTATGGCGAGAGGATGGTTGCTGAATGGCTTGCAAAGCGAATGTTCAAGGGTGAATCCGCTGCGAAGGCGGCCAGCGCGGCTAAATATTTCAACGACGCATCTGAGCACAAGAGCCACGGCCGACGAATAGACCGACAAGAGGCGAGAACCCAAAGTATTAACGTTGAGGATCTCGAAGATGATCAGGATTTACAGGATGCAGTGTTGACACTGTATCATCTGACAACTATTGCATTTGAAAAAGGTCCCTCAACAAAATCGATCGCAGGTTCGAACGGGCGAATGTGGGTTAAGAATAGCGCCTGACGATTCCCCGCCAAACAAAATTGTCGGCTGATGTGTACGGTCCGCCTCTTACCCAACCTTCTTCGGCCGATAAAATTCGATGGCATTTTGTGTCAGTATCCAGTGTCACTATCCCGTGACAGGCCTTTCAATATTAACACTCTGAGTTATGTTCTCTCACCTATTCGAGTTACGAATAAGGTTCACGATTAAATCGGCAGATCCACCCACCAGACATCGATGACTCGCCTAAACGGTTGATTCTTTCATATCTCCCTCGATTCTAGATCTCAAAACTCCATCAAGTCGTTGGCGATCACGACGGCGCCAGCAAAGTATTTCTTCACTTCATCGGCCCAGGGTGTGTAGTCGGTGGAGCCGAAGCGCTGGGTCAGGTGCGACAGCACGACGGTTTTGACTTGAGCTTGCGCCGCGGTTTTGCCGATCGCTTCCAATGACATATGGCCTTGGGTCGCTTGCTGCATGATGCCTGCTTGCTCCGCTGGAGTCATGGCTTGCCAGCGGCCGTCTTCGATCATGGCCTGCTTGCGATCCTCGCAGGAGGAAGTCTCGGTGACGAGTAAATCGGCGCCGGCGGCAAGCGCGGTGACGGCGGCGCTGGGGCCGGTGTCACCGGTGAAGACGATCACCCGGTCGGGAGTCTCGAAACGGTAAGAATAAGACTTGTGCTTACCGGCGGCGGCGCCTTTGTGAAAACTGAAATGGGTGTTTTCCACCGCCGTCACTTTGATGTTGTCGTCCTGATAGATCATGCCGGTGCCCCGGTCATGGCCGCAGAATACTTGAGCGATCGGCTTGGTGCGGCCGCCGTCGGCGATCCTGATCTCGGCGCTGATGGCGCAATAATTTACGGCGGCCTGGACCAATTCTTCCGTGCGCGGCGGGCCGTAGACGTCGATCGGTTTAACCCTCTGGCGGTCCCATGCCAGGGACAGGAGCGTGCTGAGGCCTGCGGTGTGATCGTCATGATGGTGGGTGATGAAGACGATGCCGATCTCGCTTAGCTTGATTCCCGCCCGCGCCAACCGGCGTGATACGCCATCGCCGGCATCGATGACATAATGGGTCCCGTTCACTGTTAATAGATTGGACGATTGCGCCCGGGCCGGCTGGGCCGACGGCCCGCCCGCGGTGCCGAGCGTGATTAGCGACGATGGCTTTCCCATGTGGATGCTCCGATCTGTGGCTTGGGGGAGTAGGCGTAACAATAATGAAAATCTTTGTCAGGGCATAACATTTTCTTATTCACACTGATCGCAACTGCATCGGCGCCGAAATATCTATCAGCTTCTATCCAACTTTCTTCGGCCGGTAAAACTCAATAGCGTTTTTATAAAAAACGTTCGCCGCCTTTTTTTCTCCCAAGGTTTCTAAGACTAATGTGTCATCGCTATCGAGGTACGGACTCGGCGCTTGGGTGGACGATAGGTCGGTTGGAATATGTCGGGACGATGTTTCCTAGCTGGTCGAACTTACGGAGTTGTCTCATTAAGCGCCGATTCGTTTAACCTGGCTCGATCGGTACGCCAAGGAAACTTCAAGGAATCTGGTAAACCGTACCCACGGAACGCGGCGCAATCTCTTTGCGGGCAAACTCGTCTCGTAATCGCTCAAGCTGCCGCAAAATCTCGGCGGAATAATAAGCCTCGCCGCACTCAACGCAGCTTTCAGCCTCGATAGTTGTCAACAGATGGTCGTAGCCAACTTTAACTTCGACTTGGACTGAGGATTTTGTCACCGCACCGGTTTTACAAATCACACACTTCATAACCGTTTCCTCCCTTTAAGGTCTGCTTCCCATCTCGCCGGATCTGGCTGATAAATTGTAATAACGATCAAACGCTGCTCGTCTACGACAGGAGCGCAGACAACATGGAGCGGTCTATTCGCCCGCGTCCGGCCAAGAATCAGACAGCTCGGATAGGGCTGATCTTCGGGATAATCCTCGATGATCTCGCCGCTATCGAGGGCCTCAAGCACTTCATCAATGCGAATAAGTCCGAAGGATTCCGATTCCATCTCTCGACGCGCGTGTTCGGTGAATCGGCAATTCCCCAAACAGGATCGGATCTTAGGATAATTCACAAAGGAACTTTAATCCATGTCGGTCAATTTTACCATCTTCTGATTAGTTCCGTTGGGGCTTTGCGGGCTGTGTATCAGGCATTGATTGTTTGTTATCAGCGCCGCGGTCATGGGTCCGCTTCGGTCCCTTTTTTGAGATTTCCATCTGCTTCTACCCAACCTTCTTTGTCCGGTAAAACTCAATCGCGTTCTTGTAGAAAACGTTCGCGGCCTTTTCTTCTCCTAGGACTTCTAACACCAACGTGTAATCGCTATCGAGATATGGCCTTGGCGCGCGGGTGGACGGCAGGTCGGTGCCGAACATCAACGCTTTCGGATTGGCGGCGTAGAGTTCTTTTAGCGCCGGGCCGACGTCGAAGTTGACGCGGCCGAAGCCGGTGGCTTTCACGCGCACGCCTTTCTCGACTAGTTTGAGCAGCGTCGGGAAGCCCGCTTTGGAGAGACCGATATGGTCGATGCTGACCGCCGGCAGTGACACGAGAGTGTCGAACAGAGCGGTGGCGTCGGTGGAATCGATATACAACTCGGTGTGCCAGCCGACCAGTTTGTGCACGCGACGGGCGAAATTTTCCAGATGTTTGATATCTTCCGAGCCGCCGCGCTTGACGTTGAAGCGGACGGCGCGCACGCCGGTGTCGTTGAGTTGCTGCAACTCTTGATCCGAAATGGTCGCCGGCACTTGGGTGACGCCGACAAAGGTCGGACCCAACACTTTCAAGGCGTGATATAAATAAGACTGATCCAACTCCTGGAAAGAGCCGGAGACCACGGCGCCGCCGCACAGGTCGATCTCTTTCAGGCGCGCTAAATAATCTTCGCTGACAAAGGCGTCGGGCATGAAGCCTTGATTGGCCACGACGGGATAGTTCTTGTCGATGATATGAAAATGGCAATCGAAATATTTTTGTTTCAACGAAATTCTCCTCTCAAGTTACTGGCACCGCTTATCGTATTCGCACCGTACGATCAAGTTATCCCGCGCGCAGCTTGAGCAGCGCCGAAATATCAAATCCTTCCTCATATTGCCGCAATGTTTTTTCTTTACGCTGGGCACCGAGCATGGCCATGCGGTCGGCGAGCTCGTTGCCTTCAGTGCCGACATGGGCGGAGACATGGGTGAGGGTGAGTTGTTTTTTGATTCGTCCGAAGATCGCGTAAGAGGCCTGGATGATTTCCAGATTCTTGATCTCGCCGCCGGGTTTCTTCCAGCCTTTCTTTTCCCAGCCCGGCGCCCAACTGCGAATGCAGTTGATGGAGTACGCCGAGTCGCTGCAGATCTCGACGCTGTTACCCTTTTCAATCTCCGCTTCGGCCATGCGTAAGGCGTGATAGAGCGCGTTCAGTTCGGCGGTGTTGTTGGTGCCCGTGGGGTTGTACAGGCCGTACCACAGTTGCGCGAGTTCGCCGGCGCGATAGACGACGACACCGGAGCCGGCTTCGCCGGGGTTGGGATCGCAAGCGCCGTCGCAATAAATGCTGACATCGAAGCGATGCGCAGTATGCGCGGCGCGGCGTTGGCTGTCCGACGCGCTGGCTTTGGGGCTGTTCGCGCTTCGCGCTGAATGGCTCGCGCCGCCGCCGTGAGCGAAAGCTTGCTCAGCTTCCGCACGGGTGGGGAAGGACTTAAAGCGCGCCCCGGCAAACTTTTCGACGGATCGCTGCGTCGTCGCCCAATCGGTGAATACACCGGTCTGCCGTCCGGCCCATACTACGTAAAATTTTTGCGCCATGCTGACCTAATCTGCCTCATGAGATATTAATCGATTTCGCGGTTACTGGCTGGCATACATCGACCGGCGATCCCGCAGTGCTAGCCAGCCGCGCACAATGCGGTAGATGACCCAGATACCCGCGGCGACGAAAATCATCACCGCCAGGGGAATGCCGATGAATGTGATAAAGAAAAACCAGCCTACCAGATTACAGAGGAAGCAAAACCAAAATGTCCGAATCTGCCAGCGAAAGTGCGATTCGAGATACGTGCCGCGGGCTTCGCCGCGCTTCAGATAGTTGATGATCACAGCGATGATCGACGGCAGGCCGAAGACGAAGGCGCCAATGATGGTCGCGGCGGTGGTGATGCCGATCACCAGGCTGAGTGCATGCAGGGCATAGACCAAGTGGGTGGCGTTGACCAGGGAGGGCGATGGGTTGGCGTCGATGATCGTTTCTTCGGACATGAACGGTTTCTTTCAGCGAAGTACATGCCCATCCTGATTGACGGCGGCGGCCAATTCAAGTCCGTCGTGATTTAACGAGATTTCCTCATGACTGAACGATGCTATGTTGATAGGAGTGCGGGTTTTCTAACCCGCGATTAGAAGACGCGGACAGGAATGTTCGCGCTCCGTTATGCTAACTTCTTTTCTCAGCATGTTGGGCGATGAATTCCAGCGTCCGTTGGCGCGCAAGCTGGCAGGCTTCTGCGTGGAACCGATCGGCGCGACTGGGATTGTCGAAGCCATGCTGGGCGGCGGGATAGATGTGGATGGGAACGGTCGGTTGCACTTGGTGAAATAGATCTATTCGTTTTTTCGGCATGGTCGTATCGGCGCTGCCGATATGGGCGACGACGGGACAGCGCGAGGTTTCCGCGGCGAAGTCCGGCATCATCGAGCCGTAGTAGGCGACGGCGGCGGCGTAGCCGCGCCGGCAGGCGGCGAGCCAAGCCAGCGTGCCGCCCCAGCAGAAGCCGACGATGGCGACTTTCCCCGCTTCCATGACGGCGCTCTTGCCGGCGTCGAGATCGTCGAGGGCGTGCTCCCAGTTCCAGTTCTTATAAATGGTCTGGGCGAGATCGTGGTTTTGCTGGTTGTATTCCAGGACCAGATTTCGCCGCCGGCGGTCGAAGAGCGCCGGGGCGATGGCGAGATAGCCCTGGGCGGCGTAGAAATCGCAGGTGTCGCGCAAGTAGCTCGTGACGCCGTACATTTCTTGGGCGATGACGATGCCGCCGCGCGGATTACTTGCAGGCCGGGCCAGGTAGGCGTCGAGGGTGTGGCCATCGCGAGCGGTGATCTGTATTAGTGTGCCCATGAAATACTTGATGCGTGGTTTGCGATGATCGGTATCGCTTCGCTCCACCCATCCTAGGGATCCTGCTTACGCCGGTGTTAGCAAACTCGCCAGCTTCTGCATGTTATCGATGGTCTCTAGTTGCTGCACCGCAGTGATGAGATTCCGCTTGCGGTCTTCCGACAGCACGGCTTTGACGTTGCCGCGAAATTTCTCGGTCACTTCATCTTCGGTCATCGGATTGCGCGGGTCGCCTTTGGCGATTTTTGCCGTGAAGCTGTGGCGCGTGCCGTTTTTCAGTTCGACGCTGACCGGACAATAGGGGCCGGGTTCGGGGATGCTCTCGTCGCAGATGACTTGGACTTTGTTAAACGCGGCTTGCACTTCCGGCCGATTGACTTTCTCATCGGTAAACGTGGAGATTTCCAATTTACCGTCGAGAAAGCACATGGCGACGACGAAGTTGATGGCGAACTTGCCGCGCAGGCCGGTTTTGACTTCCGCCGCGTAGTGGCGCGCGTAGCGTTTGGGCGGGATGCTGACCGCGATTTTGGCGACGTCGGCGATGTCGATTTTATGTTCGCGCTTCAAGTGCAGCGCGGTGTCGGCGGCGAGAAACTGCGGCGCGCTGCACGGGTGCCATTTCAAACCCAGCCCCGGCGTTTCTAAAAAGTACGGCTTGCCGATGCTGTCGATCATTTTGTCATAGTCGCAGGTTTCAGGACCGAAGAAGGTATCGCAGAAGCCGCGCGGCGCTTCGAATATGGCGGCGTCGGCGGTGAAACCTTGGCTGGCGAGCAGCGCCGCTTCGGCGCCGTTGCGCGCCGAGTTGCCGGCATGAAACGGTTTGACCATTGAACCCTGTTGGCGATGAATGCCGCCGGCGGCGGAGGCGGCGATGCCGAGGGCGGCTTTGACTTTGTCGATGTCCAATTTCAACAAACTAGCGCAGGCGACGGTGGCGCCGAGGCTGCCGAATACTGGCGTGCTGTGAAAGCCGCGGTCCTGCACGTTGGGTGCGTTGGCGGCGAGTTTGCAAATCACTTCGATGCCGAGGACGTAGGCTTTGAGCAAATCTCTTCCCGACGCGCCAATACTTTCCGCCAGCGGCAACGCGGCGCCGACTAGCATGCTGCTCGGATGGCCGACGTGGATGAAGGCGTCCCAGTCGTCGTAGTCGAGCGCGTGAGATAACAGGCCATTGGCAAACGCGGCGGTGGAGACCGCTGCTTTTGCTTTCGTCCCCCAGATCGATGCTTCACTCGACGCGCCGAGACTTTTGCAGTAGCCAAGCGCTATGTCCGCCACCGGCGTGCTCACTCCGGCGAGGGCGACGCCGAAGGTGTCTAGAATATGCAGCTTGGCATTGCTCAGAGTCTTCTCCGACATGGAGCCGATCTCTGTGGTGGTGACGAAGTGGGCGAGGATATCTGTAACCGGTGCGGTTGCCATCTTGTTCTCCTGCGAAATGGGAGATATGAAAGTTCATTATCCGAAGCGGAAGGCATTAGGCAACAGGCAGTAGGCATTAGTAAGAAAAAAATTAAGGAGACAGAAGTATGAGCGGGTGTTTAAACGGTATCAAGGTTTTGGAGTTGGGCAATTTTATTTCCGGGCCCTACGGCGCGATGTTGCTAGCGGACATGGGCGCGGAAGTTATCAAAGTGGAAAATCCCAAGGGTGGCGATCCGTTTCGCGGTTGGGATTTCGGCGGCGATCAGCCCAACTTCTGGGCGTACAATCGCGGCAAGAAGAGCGTGACGCTGAATTTGCAGACGCCGGAAGGCAAAGAAGTTTTCTACGGCCTAGTGAAGCAGTCCGACGTGGTGATGGACAACTATCGTCCGGGCGTGACCAAGAAGCTCGGCATCGACTTCGAGTCGCTGAGCAAGATCAATGGGAAAATCGTTTGCTGCTCGATCACCGGCACCGGCCCGTCCGGTCCGTACGTCAAACGGCCTGCCTACGATACCGTGGGCCAAGGCATGGGCGGCATGATGAGCGTGCTGATGGATCCGAAAAATCCCAAACCGGTGGGTCCCGCTTATGCGGACTGCTTGAGCGGCATGTTCTCGGCGCTGGGCGTGCTCGGCGCGCTGATGGCGCGCACGACGACGGGCAAAGGCCAGCAGGTTGACGCGACCATGGTGGGATCGATTCTCGCTTTCTTGAATGCGCCGGCGACGGAAACGCTGGCGCATGGGCGCATTCCCGGTCCGTACACCCGGCCGCGCCAATCGCAGACCTACGCGTTCGCCTGCGCCGACGGCGCGATGTTGGCGATTCATTTATCTTCACCGCAAAAGTTTTGGGAAGGTTTGTGCAAGTCGGTCGGCCGTCCCGAGATGATCGAAGATCCGCGCTTCAACACCCGGCCCAACCGGCGCGCCAACTATGACGATCTCAACAAAGTGTTCGCGGAATTTTTCAAAGAGCAGCCGCGCGCCCACTGGGTCGAACAGCTCGAAGCCAACGATGTGCCGCACACGCCGGTCTATAATTTGAAAGAAGTTTTCGACGATCCCCAGGTCAAACACATGGGCATGCAGATCGCCATCGAGCGCCAAGGCAAACCGACGATCAAAACGGTAAAATTTCCGCTCACCCACAGCGACACACCGTCGCCGTTTCCTTCTCCGCCGCCCGAGCTCGGCGAGAACAACGGCGAGTTTTTGAAAGCGCTCGGCTATGATGACGCGAAGATCGCCGAGTTTAAGGAGAAGGGGATAATCTGATTTTTCCGCAAAGGCGCAAAGTGAAGATCAAAGATCATCCTAGGAGATCCTAATGAACGGCTGCTTGGAAGGCATCAAAGTTTTAGAACTGGGCAATTTTATTTCTGGTCCCTACGGCGCGATGTTGCTCGCCGACATGGGCGCGGAAGTTATTAAGGTAGAAAATCCTAAGGGCGGCGATCCGTTTCGCGGTTGGGATTTGGGCGGCGATGAGCCGAATTTTTGGGCGTATAATCGCGGCAAGCGCAGCGTCACGTTGAATTTGCAGACGCCTGAAGGCAAAGAAATCTTTCTCGCGCTGGCGAGGAAAGCCGACGTGGTGCTCGACAACTATCGCCCAGGCGTCATGAAGCGGCTGGGCATCGATTATCAAAGCGTGAGCAAAACCAATCCCGGCGTGATTTATCTGTCGATCACCGGCACTGGACCGACGGGTCCGTACGTGAAACGGCCGGCCTACGACACCGTCGGCCAAGGGCTCGGCGGCATGATGAGTTTATTGATGGATGCCAAGAATCCGCGTCCCATCGGTCCCAATTACGCCGACAGTTTGAGCGGCATGTTCGCGACCATCGGCGTGCTCGGCGCCATCGCCGCGCGGGCGAAAACCGGCAGAGGCCAGCAGGTCGATACGACCATGGCCGGTTCGATCTTGGCTTTCTTGATTGCGCCGGCGACCGATGCACTGGCGACTGGAAAAATTCCCGGTCCGTACACCCGGCCGATGCAATCCCAGACCTACGCATTTACCGGTTCCGACGGCGCGATGTTCGCGATTCATCTATCTTCGCCGCAGAAGTTTTGGGAAGGGCTGTGCAAAGCCGCCGGCCATGCGGAACTGATCGACGATCCGCGCTTTAGCACGCGGCCGAACCGGCGCAAGAATTATGACGAACTGGCTAAAACTTTCGGCGAGTTCTTCAAGGAAAAACCGCGCGCGCACTGGATGGAACGGCTTGAAGCCGAAGACGTGCCGCACACGCCGGTCTACAACATGCAGGAAGTTTTCCAAGACCCGCAGATCAAACATATGGGCCTGGAAATCACTCTCGAACGCCAAGACAAACCGAACATCCGCACCGTGGCGTTTCCAAACATCTACAGCGACGACAAAAATCCTCATCCACTGCCGCCGCCGGAGTTGGGCGAGCATAATACCGATTACTTAAAACCTCTCGGTTATTCAGATCAGCAGATCGCGGATTTTAAAGCGAAGGGGATTATCTGAAATCGTAAGCTGAGGAGATTAGTTACATGAAACTCTACTACCACCCACTTTCTTCATATTCCCAGAAAACTCTCATGGCCTTTTACGAGAAGGGCTGCGCCTTTGAACCCGTGCTGATCAACTTGATGGATGAGAAGGCTAAGGACGAGTACAAGAAGATTTACCCGATGGGTAAAGTTCCGTTTCTGCGTATCGAAGAAAAGTCGTGGAGCGTGCCGGAGTCGAGCATTATCGTCGAGTACATCGACCGGCATTGCCCCGGCGGTATGAAATTAATTCCCGACGATCCGGATCTGGCGCGCCAGGTGCGCATGCGCGATCGCTTCTTCGATCTCTACGTCAACGATCCGATGGTGAAGATTTTCTTCGATGGCTTTCGCCCTGAAGGTCAGAAAGATCCGTACGGCGTGCAGCAGGCGAAGGATCTCTTGGATATTTCGTTCGCGATGATCGATCAGGAGATGGCGAACAAGAGTTGGGCGATGGGCGATTTATTCTCCATGGCTGACTGCGCGGCGGCGCCGGCGCTGGGTTATTGTCGGATGGTTTATCCGTTCGCCAAGCACAAGAATGTCGTTGCGTACATGAACCGGCTCGCCGAGCGCGCTTCTTTTCAAAAGGTGCTTGAGGAAGCCGCGCCCTATCTCAAAGCGTTCAAGAAATAAGGCTCGATAATTTGGTTAGTCGCGAAAGCTAGAGGACGCACGATGTCATTTCCAAAAGTGTTGCTCGGGAAGTTTTTGCTGGCAGCGGCGATTTTTGCACTCGCGACAATCCACGATGATCAGCGTGAATTGTCGGCCGCCGAGGCAGGTCAACCGTACATCGACCGGATGAACATACTCGATCGGATGATCAAGGATATAATCGGCGAACCGCGAGCCGATAATTTAACGCAATGCCGATTGATGGCTTATGGCGCAAAGGCATGCGGCGGGCCGGCGGCCTACTTAGCGTTTTCGACGGCGCGAACCAACGAGGCGCAATTGACTGGGTTGGTCGACGAGTACAATCAGAATGCCAGGAACTACAATCAGGTGAGCAACCGCATGTCCGATTGCATGTTCGTAATGGAACCCCAAATTGAATTAATCAGCGGAATCTGCAAACTCCGTTGAAACTAGCCGGCTTTATTATCGGTTCGCCGCGTCCGACTAGACAATGACCCAGTTCGATGTTGTCGTTATCGGCGCCGGCGCCGCGGGTTTGATGTGCGCCATCGAGGCGGGCAAGCGCGGCCGGCGCGTGATGGTCATCGAGCACTGCGACCGGGTCGGCAAAAAAATTCTCATCTCCGGCGGCGGCCGCTGTAACTTCACCAATCTCTACGTCACGCCGGATAATTTTATCTCGGCCAATCCGCATTTCTGCAAGTCGGCGCTGGCGCGCTACAGCCAGTGGGATTTCATCGCCATGGTCGAGCGCCACGGCATCGCTTACCACGAGAAAGAGCTTGGCCAACTATTTTGCGATCAGTCGGCGCGCCAGATCGTCAAAATGCTCAGCGACGAATGCGCCCAGGCTGGCGTGCGGATCAGCACCGATTGCCATGTCACCGGCGTGGAACGCGGCGCGGTTGGCTTCATCGTCAAAACCAACCGCGGCTCGATGGCTGCGGCTTCACTGGTGATCGCTTGCGGCGGTTTGTCCGTGCCCAAGATTGGCGCGACGGCGTTTGGTTACGAATTGGCGAAGAAATTAGGTCACAGCGTGGTGCCGACACGCGCGGGTTTGGTTCCGTTGATTTTTGGTGCTGACGATTTGGTGCGCTACAAAGATTTATCAGGCGTCGCTGTGCCGGTAGAAGTCGGCTGCGGCCGGCAGAAATTTTCCAACGCCA
Organism: Deltaproteobacteria bacterium; assembly: GCA_009692615.1. NCBI lineage: Bacteria > Pseudomonadati > Myxococcota > Myxococcia > Deltaproteobacteria bacterium. The sequence goes on from SHYW01000037.1 coordinate 11,930, forward strand.
TGTTGTTCACCCATCGCGGCATCAGCGGCCCGGCGATCTTGCAGATCTCGTCCTATTGGAAACCGGACGGAGAATTGTCGCTGGATTTTCTGCCCTTGACCGATGCCGATGCTTGGCTCAAGAAACGGCAATCGGCTCGCCCAGATGCCGAGTTGAAAACCGTGCTCGGCGAATTTTTACCAAAACGTTTGGCGCAGCGCTTGTGCGATATCGAACTGGGCAACCGGCCGCTGCGTCAATATACGCAGCGCGACCTGCGCGGCGTCTGCGAGCGCTTAAAGAGCTGGCGCATGCAGCCGAGCGAAAGCGAAGGCTATCGCAGCGCCGAAGTTACGCTTGGCGGTGTCGACACCGATGAACTCTCGTCGACGACGATGGAATCGAAAATCGTCCCCGGCCTCTATTTCATCGGCGAAGTCGTCGATGTCACGGGCCATCTCGGCGGCTTCAATTTTCAGTGGGCTTGGTCGTCGGGTTGGGCAGCCGGGCAATCCGTTTAGAACTTCAAGCAATGTTAAAATTTCACAATTGCAGTTCGTTGTTGCTCACCGCAGAGAAATTCATTGACCTCTAAACACCGAGAGGTTATCTCTCGGTGATCGAAGTTTTTACCGGGACAAAGTCTCAAACGAACTACGGGGGACGCCATGGTCAATGCTGATATCTTCAACGATGTGCCTCTGTTCGCTTTGCTCGACGCCGACGAGCGGCAAGTCTTGGCGCAGCAAGTGTCGGTTCGAACATTCGCCAAAGGCGAGACGATATTTCGCACTGGTGAGCCTGGCCATTACGCCTATCTCATCCAATTCGGTAAAGTGAACGTCAGTATTCGGGATTTAGCCGACGAAGAAATCTTGCTCGAGGAAGCGGAAGCCGGCGGACTATTGGGCATGTCGTCGTTGCTCGCTCAAGCGAACCATCTGACCACCGCCGTGGCGCTCGAAGACACCGGCGCTATCGAGATCGATCGCGGCGATATTAGCGCCCTGCTGACGCGCAAGCCGCTCGCCGGATTGGACATGATGACGATGATCGAGAAGCAGCTACGCGAGACTCAAGAGATCATGCGCACGCGGGTGTCGCGTAATTTGAACATTGAAATGGAAGGCGCCGAATCCCTCGGCGAACGAATGGCCGACGGTGTGGCCAAGTTCGGCGGCTCGTGGCGATTTGTAATCAGCTTCGGCGTGGTCTTGGTGATTTACGCATTGATCAATATTTTTATCTCCAAGCCTTGGGATCCTTATCCATTTATCTTGCTCAATTTGTTTTTGTCGATGCTGGCGGCGATCCAAGCGCCGGTGATCATGATGAGCCAGAATCGCCAGGACACCAAGGATCGCATGCGCAGCGAGTTGGACTACAACGTCAACTTGAAGGCCGAGCTGGAAGTCGGCGAACTGCTGCGCCGCGTCGGCCGCATTGAGCAACGGCTTGGCAGATAAATATTTTATTGGCTGCCTAATTCCCTGCCGAGAAAATTCGCCATCAGCGTCCACGCCTGATCCGCCAAGTCGGGATCGTAGCAGTCGCCATCCGCCATGGCGAAGCCGTGGCCGGCGCGGTGGAAGTAGTGCCAATCCAATGGCTGGCCGTTGGCTTGGAAACTCGCCATTAACTTTTGCTGCACCGGAATGGTCGCGATATGGTCGTTGCCGCCGAGGAAGATTTGCGACGGGCATTTGATGTCTTTGACGGCGTCGTTGGCATGGCGCGGCCGCAGCTTGCTCGGCTCTTCATCGCGCACCGATGGATAGTAGCCGACAAAAGCGCCCACGCTCGGCGTCGCGGCAACGAAGTGAATGCCAATGCGCCCGCCCATGCAGTAGCCGACCACGGCGCAGCGTTTGGCGTCGACTTCCGGTCTGCTGGTGAGATAGTTCCACGCGCGGGTGAGGATCTCGATGAATTGTCCGTCGGTGGTCGTCTTCTGCGCTTCGTGCACGCCGTCGGCGGCGCCGAGCATTTTATATAAATCGGGAACGATGGTGGTGTAGCCGAGCTTGGCGTAGTCGCACACTTTGACTTTCATGTTGCCTGTGCAGCCGTAGTGATGATGCACGATCATGATGCCGGGCCCCGGTTCTTCGCGGTCGGGATGGGCGAGGTAGCCGGGCACGCCGTCTTTTTCGCTGGTCAAATCGCGATTGATGATGTTCATTGTCTTCTCCTCCAAATGATTTGCTGATTGTGGCTTTCCCGTGAAGAACAATTCATCGGTAGGGGTGGACCTATGTGTCCACCCGTCCGGAGGGCCGACACACAGGTCGACCCCTACGCTCGGCGTCACAGCGGTGTAATCTCTGACCGTTGCATGCCATTCCAATTATTTCGCCAGCGGCCAGCGCAGCCATTCGGCGATGGCGCGGCCCATGATCCATTCTAATTCATTGGCCGTGAGCGATTTCATTTCTTCGGTGAACAGCGTCACCACTTGTTTGTACGAACAAGGCAAGTGGGAAAGATCGGTGCCCCAAAAACAACGCTGCGGCCCGAAGGCGTCGACAACGCGGCGCACCAACGGATGCAAAGTCGGAAACGGATACGCTTCATCGACGTAGCACGGCAACGCGGAAACTTTCACGGCGATATTTTTGTGGCGCGCCAGTTTGATCACGTCGGCGACCGCCGGTTCGAGGGATTTGCCGCGCCACATGGTGTTGAGCCCCATGTGATCGACGATCAAGCGCAAACCCGGATGGCGCTCGGCGATCTCGCCAAATTTCGGCACGTCGTTGGGGGCCATCGCCATCACCGGCACGTCGTAGCGTTCGGCGGCGGCCCAAAACCAATCGGCGCTGCCGTCGTTCAACCATTGCGCCGATTGGCCGCGATTGAAAACCATGCGGATGCCGAGCATATGCGGCTGCTGCGTCCAGGTCGCCATCAACGCGCGGCTTTCGGGTTTGGTTAACGCTAATCTGCCCATCACGCGAAAGCGATCGGGATGCAAACGCGCCGCCTCCAATGACGTATCGTTGCGGTCGGCTTCCCAAGTCGGCGGCACGAGAATACAGCGCTCTACGCCGGCGCCGTCCATTTCGCGCAGCAGTTCATCGTGGCCGAGCGGCGTGGTGCGGTGCGGTTTGGAAGCGTTGTCGACGGCGTAAGGTTTTTCCGCTGTTTCCGGTGCCCAGATGTGGACTTGGGAATCGATGATCATCATTGAAAAAATACTCCTTACGATCGCGACGATAGCGAATTCATAAACCGGGAGTTGTGCGGGCGTCAAGGAGAAAGTGAAACCCGATTCGCGATAAGGGCTTGTAGGGTGCGCTTGCGCACCCTACGGGGAACCTTGGGCAAAAACTTTTTCCGCCGCTTCTTCGCCGGTGCGGACGCAATCCGAGATGCCGACGCCGTGATAGGCACTGCCGGCGAGGGCGAGATCGGGAAATGATTGCAATGCCGCTTCGATTCGCTTGATGCGGGCGTCGTGGCCGACGTGATATTGCGGCATGGAGTTGGGGTGGCGCCAGATGCGGACGAATTGCGGCTTAGCGCGGATACCGAGCAACGCTGCTAATTCATCGCGGACGTTCTGCTCCATCCGTTGATTGTCGTCGCTGAATAATTCCGGCTGCAGACTGCCGCCGACAAAGGCGCGCATTAGCACACAATCGTCAGGCGCGCGGCCGGGATATTTTAAACTGCTGAAGGTGCACGCCATGATCTTGCGTTTCTCTATCGCCGGCACGACGAAGCCGAAGCTATTCGGTACTTGAGGAAAATCTGCGCGCCGATAAGCGAGGCTGACAGTGGCGGTGGAAGCATAGGAGATGTTTTTCAGATCGTTGGCGGCGTTGGAGTCGATAGATTCGAGCAATTGGCCGGAACGAAACGCCGGCGCGGCGAGGATGACCGCGTCGGCTTCGATGATTTCATTGCCGCCCACCGTGACGCGCCAAGTGTTATCGGTGTTGCGTTTCAATTCTGTCGCCGCAGAATTTAAACGCACGGTGCCTGGCGCCAGCCGCTGGGCGAGGTTGTCGACCAGTTCCTGCATGCCGCCCGCGAGGGTGACGAACAAACTCCAGCGCGCGCCGCTGCCGGTTTCGGCTGACGTCGCACTTTTGGCGCGCTCACGCTGGGCCGACCACATGGCGTAAATGACGCTGCGCTTGTCGCGTTCCATTTCTTGGAAGCGCGGCATCGTGGCGTTGAGACTTAGTTGATCGGGATCGGAGGCGTAGATGCCGCCGACCAAAGGTTGGGCGACTCGTTCAAGAGCTTCGTTGCCGAAGCGGCGGCGCACGAAGGAGCCGAGGCTTTCGTCGTCATTCGATGCGCCGCGCGGCAAAAATATTTCGCTCGCCATGCGCAGCTTGCCGGCCCAGGAGAACAGCGGTGTTTGCAAGAACGGCCACAGGCGCGTCGGTGCGAGCAAGAAGAAACCTTCTGGGAGTTGCACGAGCTTACCGCCATGGACGATAAAAATTTTCTGATTGGCCGCTTGGGTCGAAACCAAGCGCGATCTAAGTCCGATGCGCTCGCAGAGCCGGAGCGCCCAGGGTTTTTCGGTGATAAACGAATCCGGTCCGGCTTCGATGAGAAAGTCGCCGATGCGCTCGGTGGCGATGGAGCCGCCGAGACGCGCTGAGGTTTCGAGCAATTTAATGTCGATGCTGAGTGACTTCGCGCTGGCAAGTTCCGTGAGGCGATGCGCGGCGGCGAGTCCGGCGATGCCGCCGCCGATGACAATGACGCGATGAATCATGAAATAGCTTGTTCGATGACCTCGGCGATCATGCGAATAAAAGTCGGGTGATCGTTGGGACAGCTGGCGCGAATTAAATTCACGCCGAGATCGGTGGCAATCTTTTTGGCTTCGATGTCTAAGTCGTAGAGCACTTCGACATGGTCGCAGACAAAACCGATGGGCGCGACGACGATTAGTTTCTCGCCTTGTGCCGCCAAGTCACGAATCGCGCGGCCAATATCCGGTTCGAGCCAAGGATCCGTCGGTCTACCGCTGCGGCTTTGATAGGCGAGGGACCAGCGCGGATGATGGAGTTTTGCGGCGATCAATTTCGCGCTGGTTGTTAGTTGTTCGACATAAGGCGAGCGCGCCGCCATTGCGGTCGGCAAACTGTGGGCGGTAAAAATCACCGGCGTGCGCCCTCGCGTATCGACATCTAGGCTTGTCATCGCGGCTTGAATCAACTCCGCCCACGCTTGAATGAACAGCGGTTGATCGTGCCAACCGTCGCAGTAGCCGACTTCCGGTGCCGCGCCACCGATCTCCGCGCGGGCGTCGGCAATATTTTTCTGATAGCGCTCCCAACTCGCTTCGGTGCGATGGGAGGAAAGAATGAAGCCGAGCGCGCGCTTCACACCATCTCGTGCCATTTCTTTCAGGGTCTCACTGAAAAACGGGCTTGAGTTGCGCATACCGACGTAGAAGGGAAGTTGATCATTCAAGACTTTTTTTAGCGCGTTTGCTTGTCGGAATGTGATTGCGTTGAGCGGCGATTTGCCGCCCACCGCTTCGTAGTGATGGGCGACTTCTTCGAGTCGCGCGGCCGGTATCGGAATGCCTTGGGTGACGCGGGCGAGGAATGGGCGGATCTCTTCGGGACAGGTCGGGCCGCCGAAGGCGATCAGCAACACAGCGTCGTATGATAAAGTCATTGCTGGACAGCTTTAACCTTGATCCTCCCCGCACAGCGGGCGAAGGAATGAATACAATCGAATATTCTTGTTACCTATTACCTGATGCCTGTTGCCTACTTGATCAGCCTTGTCGCCCGCGCCATGACATTCGGATCAATGTTCACGCCGATCTGCTTAGCGGTCTTCAAATTGATGACGAACTCGAACCTCATCGGCCGCTCCACCGGCAGTTCGGCGGGCTTGGTGCCTTTAAGAATCCTGTCCACGAAATATGCGACGCGCCGATAGCTTTCCGCTTGGTCCGCCCCGTAGGACATGAGACCGCCAGCCTCTGCCCAGTCTCTGCCAGTATAGATCGCAGGAAACCGGCTCTTTATCGCAAAGCTCACAATTCGTTTCTGGTTATTATTCATTAGCCCACCCCCGGACACGTAGAGTCCATCCGGGCGCTGCTTGCCCATCGCAGCAAAAATCTTGTCGATATCGTCCGCAGCTCGTATCTCCCAAGGCTGAAGAGTCAACCGCAGCGCACGTGCCGCGACTGGGAGAACCTCTTTCATGTCGAGTACAGTGCCCGGAACGGCCGGATCGTAGACAACCGCGACACGGGCAACTTTGGTAACCGCTTCTTTGAGGATCTCCAGCCGCTTACCGCCGAGTTCTCTGGCAAGGTTTGTAATGCCGGTGACATTGCCGCCGGGATGGGCGAGGCTTTCAATTAGGCCTGCCTCGACAGGATCGACCCACCGCCCGTCATAACAATGGGAATCGTCTTGGTCGCATTCTTGGCCGCCCGGACCGGTCCGGTCCCTCCAGCTACCAAGATGATATCAACCTTGAGACGCACCAGCTCGGTTGCAAGCTCAGGAGTCCGATCGCGCTTCCCCTCCGCATATCGGTACTCGATGGCGATGTTCTGTCCTTCTATGTAGCCACGCTCGCGCAGAGCCAGCCGAATTCCTTCGGAACGGGCGGACTCGCGAGCTGGATCGGCCGACGATAGATACCCTATCCGAGGGACTTTCTTCGGCTGCTGCGCCCGAGCGGGAAAGGGCAGAGTCAAGAGCACCGAGCAAAAAGCTCGTCGAGTGATTTTTTTGTGCATAGGGGGATCCTCAATGGAGTGATGGAGTACTGGAGTGTTGGAATGATGCTAAAGACAAAGCACTTCCCGTCTGTCCCAACACTCCATTACTCCAATACCCCATCACTCCATTTTTTTCACCTTGCGCTCAGTTCGTGCACGGCGTCGACCATGGCGATGACGTGATCGACCGGCGTTTCCGGCAGGACGCCGTGGCCGAGATTAAAAATATGGCCCGGTCTGCCGGCGGCGCGGCGGAGAATTTCCGCGACTCGACTTTTGATTTCTTTCGGCGACGCGAACAGCGCGACCGGATCGAGATTGCCTTGGACGGCGACATCGTGACCGACGGCGGCCCAGCCTTCGTCGAGATTGACGCGCCAGTCGAGACCGATGACATCGCCGCCGGCGGCGCGGACGTTTTTCAGCAGGCCGGTGGTGCCGGTGCTGAAGTTGATCACCGGCACGCCGGGCGTGACCGCGTCGATCACCGCTTTGGTGTAAGGCTGTACGAACTGTTGATAGTCGGCGGGCGTCAGACAACCGGCCCAGCTGTCGAAAATCTGTACCGCTTGGGCGCCGGCGGCGATTTGACAGTTTAAATATTCGCCGATGAGCTTGGCTAGCCGCTCCATCAAACGTTTCCACGCTTCCGGCGCATTATAAAAAAGTTTCTTGGTATGAATGTAATTGCGCGAGCCACCGCCTTCGATGAGATAGGAAGCCAAAGTGAACGGCGCGCCGGCGAAGCCGATCAAGGGAACTTTGTTCTTGAGCTCTTGGCGAATTTTTTTCACCGATTCGTAAACATAGGCGAGCTCGGTCGCGACGTTGAAATCTTTCAAGCCGTCGACATCCTTGCCGCTGCGCACCGGGCGGTGCAGCACCGGGCCGTCGCCTTTAGAGTATTCTAAACCGACGCCCATGGGTTCGAGGATTAGCAATATATCGGCGAACAAGATCGCCGCGTCGACGTTGAGTTTCTCCACCGGCGTGACTGTGATCTCGGTGGCCAGATCGGGTCTTTTACACAGTTCGAGAAAGCCATGTTGGGCGCGCAGCTTGCGGTAGTCTTCCATGTAGCGGCCGGCTTGGCGCATGAGCCAGACGGGAGTGAAAGAAGTGGGTTCGCGCCGGCAGGCGGCAAGAAAAGCATGAGTCGGTGTAGCCATGATGTTTGTCGAGATAAAAACAGTATGAAGCTTTATAGTTAAAATCAACTCGTTCGTTTGCGCGGCGTGGCGGCGCCGATGGTTTGCTCGCCGTATTTCCGGCGCAGTTTGTCGATGCCTTCGTAGAGACGCTCAAACGATTTGCGTTGGTCGCGGTTCAACAACGGCTCCTGCCAGCCGGAGTCTTGCAGCGCGCTGGCGCTCACGCCCAATAGGCGCACCGGCCTGCCTCTGGCGAGATTGTCGCGCAGCAATGCGCTGGTTATCTGGAAAATTTCTTTGTCGTAACAAGTGGGCGACGACAGCGTGCGCGAGCGAGTGATCGTCTGAAAATTGGCATAGCGAATCTTGACCGTCATGCAGCGGGCGAAAAGCTTTTCATGGCGCAGCCGGCCGCCGACTTCTTCGACCAGTTGCCAAAGCACTTGTTCCATTTCAGCGACGGTTTTAAGCGGTGCGGCCACCGTCGTTTCGTTGCCGATGGAATGATCGTGGTGGCGCTCGGGTCCGGTGGTTTCGCTCAGATCGAGATAGCGCGCCGCGAGTTCCGGCCTGGCGAGCAAATCGCCGATGGTCTTGATGCCGCGCTGAAGCAAGCTCTTGTGCGTTTTGGGGCCGACGCCGGGGATCATCTCCACCGCTAGGGGCGTGAGAAATTCCGCTTCCGCGCCCGCCGGCACATAGACCAGCCCGTGGGGTTTGGCCAGGGTCGCGGCGATTTTCGCGACTACGCGGCTCGTCGAAATGCCCGCGGAAGATGGCAAGCCAAGTTCTTTCTCGATGCGCCGAATGATTTCATCGCTGATCTTTAGCGGCGTGCCGAGTAGTCGTTCCGTGCCGGTGAGGTCGACCAGCCCTTCGTCGATGGAGAGCTTGCGCACTTCGGGTGAATAATGTTCGAGGATGGCGAAGACTTTGCGGGAAAATTCCACATAAGTTCCCCGCCGGTTCGGCAAGAAGATTCCTTGGGGACAAAGTTTTTTCGCTTGAAACCCCGGCATCGCCGAGCGCACGCCGAATTTTCTCGCCGCGTAGGATGCTGAAGTGACCACGCCGCGGCCGTTGCGACCGCCGACAATCACCGGTTTGCCTTTCAAACTCGGATCGAGCGCTTCTTCCACCGAGGCGTAGAAGGCGTCCATGTCGATGTGGAGGTACCAGGACATGTGCAAATGGGTAGCGGACTATTTTAATGAATGCCAGCCCGCTGCAATTTGCCATCAATCACAATGAGTCCTGTGAGCAATGTTTAAATTGCCATAGTGCACCTTTACCGGTACAATCGCTTCGCTGGGTGACGGTATGGCGGAGAACCAGAAAGTACAGCTGATCTTCTACCGGAGCGCTTCCGGGGCTGAGCCTGTCCGAGAATGGTTGCAGAGCTTGCCGAGGGCAGACCGCAGAGCCGTTGGCCTTGACTTGATGCGTGCCCAGTGGCGCTGGCCGGTTGGCATGCCATTATGTCGTCCATTGGGCCAAGGCTTGTGGGAAGTGCGGACGGAATTGCCGAGCCGCCGCATTGCCAGAGTATTGTTATGTTTCGTGGCCGGACATTTGATCGCGCTTCATGGGTTCATTAAGAAGACGCAAAAAACTGCGGACGACGACTTGAAATTGGCGCGTCGACGCCAGAAGGAATTTGACCAATGAAAAAGAAACATCTCGGTTCCAGCCTTGACGATTACCTCAAAGACGAGGGCATCTTTGAAGTGACCCAAACCAAGGCGATCAAAGAGGTCGTGGCTTGGCAGCTCGGCCAGGCGATGAAAAAGAAGCGAATTTCGAAAGCGCGGATGGCGACGCTGCTAAAGACAAGTCGAACTCAGATTGACCGGCTGCTTAATCCAGAAACCGACATCACGCTGTCAAGCTTGCAGCGCGCCGCCGCGATGGTGGGACGGCGGGTCAGAGTTGACCTGGTTTAATCACCTATCTGAAACATCGAGATTTAGTTCCACCAATCTCAGTTCAGCGCGCGTAGAGCGAGTTGATAAACCCCGACGCTTCGATTTTTTGCACGAAGGAGTTGTCGTAGAAGACTTCCGGTTTAGCGCGTACGCCTTTGGGGCTTTTGACGACGTCGAGCACGGCTTGGACTTCTTGTTTGGTTATCAGCGGCACGCGCTGATAGGCGCTGCCGTAGTCGTCGTAGATGCTTTCGAGAATTTGACGGTTGTCGGTTTTCAAAAATTTGCCCATCGCTTTGTAGGTGGTTTCCTTATCCGTGCGGATGATCGCCAGCGCTTCGACGTAGGCGCGCAGAAACCGGGTAACGGTATCGGGCCGCTGTTGAATCATTTTCCGCGTCGTGCAGACACCGACGAAGAGGAAGGGAATATTCATTTCCGTGACGTTGAGAATCGGCTTCAAGCCGAGCTCCAGCGCTTGAATCGTCGTCGGCGCCGACATCAGGCCGGCGGCGGCGTTACCGGATTTCACCGTCGTGACCAGCGCCGGCATATTGCCGGTAAAAAGAATCTTCACGTCCTTGTCGGGAACCAGCCCGTAGCGTCGCAATACGATACGGGTGGCGTAGTCCGTCGACGCCGCCGCTTGGGTGACGGCGACCGCTTTGCCTTTGAGGTCGTGCACCGACTTGATCGCCGGATCGCCGTATAGATGAAAAACGAAGCGCGAAATATCGCTGGCGACGTAAATCGTCTCGGCGCCTTCGAGGGCGAGATCGACACATTGATTGCCGACCAAGCCGATGTCTTCGCTGCCGGCAACGATCGCTTGGACCGAAGTGGTCGCCGCTAGGTAACTTAGACTATGCTGCAAACCATGCTTGGCGAAGAGGCCGAGCTCTTGTCCCAACCACAGCGGCGCCATGGAACCGCCCAAGGCATTGTAGACGATGCGGATGGTCGGCGCTTCGGCGGCGTTCAGCGCCGGGTTCGCCGTTAGCGTCAGATGGACCAGTGCGACGAGGGCTATGCCCTGGCAGAGCGTTAATAATCGTTGCATCTTTTTCCCTCCCTGGAGACTGATGGTTCAGCGCTTGTATAGCGAGTTGATAAAGCCGCTGTATTCAAGTTTCTGCAAAAATGAGTTGTCGAAAAAATCTTCCGATTTGACCTGCGCGGCTTTGGGATTCTTGACGATGTCCAACACCGCCTGGACTTCCGGTTTTCTCATGTAGGGCGTGCGCTGCAAGACCTTGGCGATGTCGTCGTATACCGCGTCGAGCCATTGGCGGTTGTCCATCTTCATATTCTTGCCCATGATCTTAATCGTGGTTTCCTTGTCACGCTGGATTATCGATATCGCTTCGGCGTAGGCGCGCAAATAACGAATGATAGCATCCGGTTTTTCCCGGATGACTTTTTTGGTGGTGCAGACGGCGACGAAGATGAACGGAATATTCATCGAGGTAAGGTTGGCGATCGGCTTCATGCCGATCTCTTGGGCTTGGTAGATTGCCGGCGCGTTGATCACGCCGGCGGCGGCGTTGCCGGATTTTAACATCGACAACAGCGCCGGGCTGCTGCCGGCGTAAATAATTTTCACGTCGCTATCCGCTACTAGGCCATTCTTTTTCAACAAAATGCGCGCGGCATAGTCTGTGGATGCGGCGGGCTGGGTTGCGGCGATCACTTTGCCTTTCAGATCGGCGACGGTTTTAATCGCTGGATCGCCGTAGAGTTGGAAGATGAAGCGCGACGCGGTGGCGGCGACGTAGATCGTATCGGCGCCTTCGAGGCCGACATCGACGCACTGATTGCCGACCAAACCGATCTCTTCGCTGCCGGCGGCGAGCGCTTGGACCGCGGTGGTGGCCGGCAGATAGTTGAGGCTATGCTGCAAGCCATGCTTGGCGAACAGGTCGAGATCCTGGGCGACGAACAGCGGCGTCATGGTGCCGCCGAGAGCGTTGTGCACGCCGCGCAGGGACGGCGCCTCGGCGGCGTTTAGCTGAATCGCCGGCAGCGTCATGGCGAGGAGCGCAGCGAGCTTTAGGCGCCGGCAGCAGGTTAAGAGCGAAAGCGAGTTCATCCATGCCTCCCTGGCGTCGAGAGTCTCAGCGTGGATAGAGCGAATTGATAAAGCCGCTGGCTTCGAGTTTCTGTAGGTAGGAGTTATCGTAAAAAACTTCCGGTTTGGCCTGCACGCCCTTGGGGCTTTTGACCACTTCAAGCACCGCTTCGACAACTTTTTTGTTCATCAAGGGCACGCGCTGGAGCACTGGCGTAAATTCGTTGTAGACCGCTTCAAGATGTTGGCGGTTGTCCATTTTCATATACTTGCTGATGACTTTAAGGGCGGTTTCTTTGTCGCGTAAGATCACCGAGATCGCCTCGGTGTAGCCGCGCAGATAGCGCATAACCGCGTCCGGTTTCTGTTGCAGCACGCGGCGTGTGGTGGCGACGCCGACGAAGATAAACGGAATATTGAGATCGGTGACGTTGACGATTTCCTTCAAGCCCACTTCTTGAGCGGCGTAAATCGCCGGCGCGGTCATCAAGCCGGCCACCGCGTTGCCGCCTTTCAACATCGACAGCAGCGCCGGGCTGCTGCCGGCGTAAATGATTTTCACGTCCTTGTCCGGCGTCAAGCCGTATTTGCGCAACAATATGCGCAGGGCGTAGTCGCTGGAAGCAGCGGGCTGGGTGGCGGCGACTACCTTGCCCTTCAAATCGGCGACGCTTTTAATCGACGGGTCGCCGTAGAGCTGAAAGAGAAAGCGTGACGCGGTGTCGGCGACATAGACCGTGTCGGCGCCTTCGAGGGCGACATCAATGCCTTGGTTGCCGACCAGGCCGATGTCTTGACTGCCTGCGGCGATGGCTTGAATGGCAGTGGTGGCGGCGAGATAATCCAGGCTATGTTGCAAGCCATGCTTGGTGAACAGGCCGAGATCATGGGCGACCCAAACCACCTACATGTTCCCGCCGAGCGCGTTGTAGACGCCGCGTAGTGTTGGCGCTTCGGCGGCGAACAGTTTCGCGCCCAGGATCAGCTGAAACGCTAGAACAAACACCGCGGCCAGTTTAATTCTCGATAATCCGTGATTCATCTATACCTCCGGTGCTGTCGTAATGGCCGGAGATTAGGCGAGCTATCTGCTTGCTGTCAAGGGAACTCGTGAATTCAAAGCGTTGCCAGGCGGTCAGCTATCTAGTTGCCGACCGCGAATCGCGGAAGTGAAAACCGCCAGCAGGGTGAAACAACTCAAGGCGTAAATCGTCGTTGAGAAACCGGACATAAATAACTCAGGTGCGGCGCGCCAGCTGGCCGGCGAATTCACTTGGCTGGCCGGCAATCCAGCGCCGGCGAGGAGATAGCCGAATAGCGTTGCCGATAGAGCCACGCCCATGGCACCGCCGGTGCGCGCCGTGGTGGCGATCATGCCGGCGGCGGCGCCGATTTTATCCGTTGCCACCGCGCCCAAGATGGAGCGCTGGTTGGGCGCGTTGAATAGCGACCAGCCGATGCCCCAGAGCATTAGCGGCAGTATGATTCGAAACAGCGACGCGTGCAGATCGATCGACGCCAACAGCAATTGCGCGACGGCGACGGCCGCACAGCCGAGGGTGCAGAGCAGGCGCGAGCCGAGGCGATCGGACAACGCGCCGGCGATGGGCGCCATGACCATGATGATCACCGAGTCGGCGACGATGATCCAGCCGGTCTGCGTAGCGGAAAAGCCCAATAGGCTTTGCAAATAAAATGGCAGGAGAAAATTAATCGCCGACAGCGTGGCGGCGAGGACGAACAGGCTGGCGATGCCGGCGCTGAACAGCCGGGCGCGAAACATGGTCAGTACGAGTATCGGCAATTTGGCGCGGGCTTCCACGCGTATCAGAAACAGCAGCGCGACAGCCGCGAGTGCCATGGGCGCGAAGAAACCCGGCTGGCGCCAGCCGACGCGCGGCAATTGATCGATGGCGTAGATGAACAGGCCATTGGTCAAGAGCAATAGCACCGCTCCAGCAATATCCACCGAGGTCTTGCCTGGCATGCGCGTTTCGGGAACGATTTTCCACGCTAGGAAAGCGCCGGCCAGGCTAAACGGCATGTTGATGTAAAAAATCCAGCGCCAACCGAGGCTATCGATCAAAAATCCGCCGAGCGCGGGGCCGGTGAGAAAGCCGACATGAAACGCCGTCGACGTGAGTCCCAAGGCGCGGCCGCGTTCTTCCGCCGGCAAGTTGACCGATACGATGGCGCGGCCGTTGGCGGCGATCATGGAACCGCCGATGGCCTGAACCGCGCGGAAAAAAATTAATTGGCCGGTGGTTTGGGTGATGCCGCAGATTGCCGACGCGCAGACGAAGATTAAAAAGCCGAGGGTGTAGAAACGGCGCCGGCCGAACATATCGCCGAGCCGGCCCATGGTGATGATCAAGCCGATCAAGACGAGATCGTAGACGAGGATCGTCCATTGAATGGTCGTGAACGCGGTGTTGAACGTCGTCGTCAGCGTCGGTAGGGCGACGGTGATCGCGCGTTGATCGAGGCCGACCAGGGCTTGGCCGAGGCAAACGCTCAGCAAAATTAGGTTCGAAGTGCGCTTCGAGTGGATGACTTCAGGGATCAAGCTTGGCTGACTCATGGAACGGTTGGCTAGTCTTCGCGCCGTCCGCGCATGGCGGCGAAAATTACCGCGAAGATCGCCAAGGCGGTGATCCAATGGGCGGTGAAGCTGAAGGATTTTAAAAATATTTCCGGCGCCGCGGCCCAGCTGGCGGGGGATTCGATCTGCTCAGGGGTGAGGCCGTTGGCGCCTAATGCGAAAGTCATCAGCGCGCCGGAAATGGCGATGCCCATGGCGCCGCCGATTCTTGCCGTGGTGAGCGTCATGCCCGAAGCCGCACCGACTTTATCGCGTGGCACGGTGCTCATGATCGCGCTTTGGTTAGGCGAGTTGAATAGCGCCCAGCCCAGGCCGATCAAGATTTGCGGCATGACCATTTGGAATATCGTCGACTGCAAAGTCAGCGAGCCGATGAAATACTGGCCGACGATCATGATCGAAGCGCCGACCGAGCAGAGAATGCGCGAGCCAAAACGGTCGGACAAGCGGCCGGCGACTGGAGCTAAGACGATAATCACCACCGAGCCGCCGATCAAGATCCAGCCCATTTGGGTCGGCGTGAAGCCAATCAGGTTTTGCAAATAGAAGGGAATCAGGACGCTGACCGCGGATTGCGTCAAGGTCAGAAAGAACAGACTTAGATTGGCGGCAGTGAAAAGCCGGTTGCGAAACAGCGACAAACTCAGGATCGGCGTTGGCGCTTTTTGCTCGGTGCGAATGAACAGCAACAAGGTCACGGCTGCGACGCTAAAAAAGGCGACCACTAGAGCATCGCGGGCGCCGCGATGGGGCAACCGGTTGAGCGCATAGATGAAACAGATGTTGGTTAGCAATAGAAAAGCGGCGCCGGCGAAATCGATTTGGACTTTTTCTTCGCTGGCGGGGCGCTCTTTTAAAACCTTCCAGCCGAAATAGGCACAAGCCAAGCCGATCGGCACGGTGAGAAAAAACACCCAGCGCCAGCCCACCGCATCGATGATGAAGCCGCCGAGTGTCGGTCCGGTGATGTAGCCGACATGGAACGCCATGGAGGTGAATCCCAGCGCTTTGCCGCGCTCGGACGGTGGCGAGTTGACGGTGACTAGAGCGCGGCCGTTGGCCATGATCATGGCGCCGCCAATGCCTTGGAGCACGCGAAATAAAATCAGCTGGGTCGACGATTGCGCCAGACCGCAAAGCGCCGAGCCGGCGATGAATATTAAAAAACCGAAAATATAGATCCATTTGCGGCCGAATAGATCGCCGAGCCGTCCGAGGGTTAAAACCAAACCGATGATGCACAGGTCGTAGACCAGCAAGACCCACTGGATGAACGACAGGTCGCTATGAAAAACATGGGTGAGGGTAGGCAACGCGACTTGAATGGCGCGATGGTTGATCGCCACCACGACCAGCCCGAGCGAGACTTGATAAAGCACCAGCCGGGAATGGCGCCGTTGCTCGTCGCTGATGTTTGAATCTGCCATGAATTAAAAAATCACTGAAGCGCCGTCCACGTCTGGTTCCTGTCATGTCTGTCATCCCGAACGGATGTGAGGGATCTTGTCTTCAGGACAGCGAAGAAATTTCACCACGGAGGACACAGAGCACACAGAGGTTTCGGGAAAAATCTTTTCTCTGTGATCTCTGTGTCCTCTGTGGTGAAATCAGATTCCCTATCCCATCGGCCAGCTTCATTCGCTAAGCTCGCGGCAACCAAGAGCAGCAAAAAATGACGAGGGGGCGGCCGGTGCCGGTCGCCCCCTCGTTGGATCGACTCTTTGCCGTAGAGCTTTATGAATTGCCGTTGCTCAGATGCTCTTTGAGCGTGCGGCGCAGTTCGGCTTTGGCGCGTTTACGCAGGACGTCTTTCTTGCTCTTGATGATTTTTCCCGGCGGCGGCAGCTCTTTGCGCACCTTTGCCAAGCCGATGGAAATTTTTTTCGCTACCGGGTTCAATGAATCGTTCTTGCTTCGTAAGCTTCGTCCGCCAGCGGCGCTGTGCCATGGCTGAAGTCCAGCTCGTCGTTGAGCACGTCGACTTTCACCCGATCGCCTTCTTTGAATTCGCCAGCGAGAATCTTAACCGCCAGCGGGTCCTGAATCAATCGCTGGATGGTGCGCTTGAGCGGCCGCGCGCCGTAGACCGGATCATAGCCGGCTTCGGCGAGCAGCGCTTTGGCGCTTTCGCTGATATCCAAAGCCATTTTCCGCGCCGCCAAGTTATGGCGCAAGCGCTTGAGTTGGATGTCGACGATGGATTTAATCTCATCGCGGCCAAGATTATTAAAAATAATCGTTTCATCGACGCGATTCAAAAATTCCGGCTTGAACGCCTCGCGCAAAGCCGCGTTGACGCGCTGCTCCATTTGCTTACGGTCTTTAGCGCCGAGTTCGAGAATATACTGACTGCCGAGGTTCGAGGTCATGATGATGACGGTGTTTTTAAAATCGACGGTGCGGCCTTGGCTGTCGGTCATGCGGCCGTCTTCGAGCACTTGCAACAGCGCGTTGAAGACATCGGGATGAGCCTTTTCGATTTCGTCGAATAGGACGACCGAATAGGGGCGGCGGCGCACGGCTTCGGTCAACTGCCCGCCTTCGTCGTAACCGACATAGCCGGGAGGGGCGCCGATCAAGCGCGACACGGAATGCTTTTCCATATACTCCGACATGTCGAGGCGCACCATCGCCTGCTCGTTGTCGAACAGGAATTCCGCCAGCGCCCGGCACAGTTCAGTCTTTCCCACACCGGTAGGGCCCAGGAAAATAAACGAACCGATGGGGCGGTTCTGATCCTGCAAACCGGCGCGGGCGCGGCGCACGGCGTTGGCCACGGCATGAATCGCGCTTTCCTGGCCGACCACCCGCAGTTGCAACCGATCTTCCATCTTGAGCAGCTTTTGCACTTCGCCTTCGAGCATCTTCGAAACCGGAATGCCGGTCCATTTGGCGACCACCTCGGCGATATCTTCGGCGTCGACTTCCTCTTTGAGCATCTTTTGATCTTTTTGCAGCTCGTTCAACTGCTGGTTCGCCGCGGTTAAATCCTTTTGCAGTTGGCTCAAGGTGCCGTAGCGTAGCTCGGCGGCGCGGTTCAAGTCGCCGGCGCGCTGAGCTTTTTGCTCGTCGACTTTGGTCGCTTCGATTTTTTCTTTTAAGGCGCGAATGCGTTGAATCGATTGCTTTTCATTCTGCCAGTGGGCTTTGAGACCGCTGGAAGTTTCTTTGAGGTTGCGGATCTCGCCTTCAAGCTGGCCGAGCCGTTCCTTGGAGGCTTGATCTTCTTCGCGTTTGAGCGCTTGGCGTTCGATTTCCAATTGCATGATCTTGCGCTCGACTTCGTCGATCTCGATGGGCATGCTGTCGATTTCCATTCTCAGGCGCGACGCCGCTTCGTCGATCAAGTCGATGGCTTTGTCGGGCAGAAAGCGGTCGCTGATGTAGCGTTCCGAGAGCGTCGCCGCGGCGATGATCGCCGGATCGGTAATGCGCACGCCATGGTGCACTTCGTAGCGTTCTTTCAAGCCGCGGAGAATCGCGATGGCATCTTCCACCGAGGGTTCGCCGACCAAGACCGGTTGAAAGCGGCGCTCCAAGGCCGGATCTTTTTCCACCCGCTTGCGGTATTCGTCCAGCGTCGTGGCGCCGACGCAGCGTAGCTCGCCGCGGGCGAGCGCCGGCTTCAACATGTTCGATGCGTCCATGGCGCCTTCTGCCGCGCCGGCACCGACCAATGTGTGCAGCTCGTCAATGAACAAAATAATCCGGCCGCTCGCTTCAGTGACTTCTTTCAACACCGCTTTCAAGCGGTCTTCGAACTCGCCGCGGAATTTCGCGCCAGCGACCATGGCGGCCAAATCGAGGGACAATAGGCGCTTTTCCTTCAAGCCTTCGGGCACGTCGCCGTTGACGATGCGCAGCGCCAGCCCTTCGACGATGGCGGTTTTGCCGACGCCCGGCTCGCCGATCAGCACCGGATTATTCTTGGTCCGGCGCGATAGCACTTGAATCACCCGGCGAATTTCATCGTCGCGGCCGATTACCGGATCGAGCTTACCGGCGCGCGCTAGATCGGTGAGATTGCGCGCGTATTTTTCCAACGCCTGATATTTTTCTTCGGGATTGGGATCGGTAATCCGCTGCGAGCCGCGGATACCGACCAGAGCGGCGAGAATTTTATCTTTGCTGGCGCCCAGCTCTTTGAGCAGCTTGCCGGTCTCACCGGTCTCTTGCACCATGGCGAGGAGCAAATGCTCGGTGGAAACATATTCGTCTTTGAGCGTTTCGGCTTCGGTCTCGGCGCTCTCGATGACTTTCTTGAGTCTTGGAGTGATGTAGCTTTGACCGGTGGCGCCAGTTACCTGGGGCAGACGATCGAGGGCTTTTTGCAATTTTTCGGTTAACCCATTGAGCGGCACGCCGAGTTTTTGCAACAGCGCGAGAACCACGCCGTCTTTTTGTCCCAACAGTGCGAACAATAGATGTTCGACGTCGATCGCTTGATGATTGCGCTTGTCAGCGAGCCCCTGGGCTTGCTGCATGGCTTCTTGTGATTTGGTTGTCAGTTTATCTAATCGCATCGGCTTCCCCCGTCCGTGCAGGGAAGTTAAGCATGGTATCGGGAGCTGTCAAGAAAAGCGCCGCAGGGGGCCTATCAGGGGTAAAAAATGTTTCTTTAAAACCCGCGATTGCCAGCCGTTAGCTCATTGACTGGGCAGTTCGAAACATTCGAACATCGACGCTGTCGCCAAGGCACGGTTGACCGCGCCCTCGGCGGCCTGAGTGTGAAGCACGATGCCGCCGTTGGTACGAATGTCAAAACCATACTCCGCCGGCAACACCGGCGTGCCGCGCATCTTGCGGATCGTCAGGGTTCGTTCAAAGCTCGCGCCGGCGCGATTTATTTTGAGGGCGAACACGCCGGAAGCCAAAAACTCTTCGATGCCGAAAGTTTGGTCTTGGTTGGCGCGGCTGGAAAAATGCGCAGTCAATATATTCGTCGTCGTGAGCTGGGTCTGAATTAAATTAATCAGCGCCCGGGCTTGATCCTGCCCCGGGCTGTCGGCGTCGGGCGGTAATATGAACGGCGTCACCGGATCGATGATCAACAGCGTCGCCCCGAGCCGTTTTATATAGTTGCCGAGATCGGCGACGATTTTTTGCGGGTCGATGCCTTTTTCACTGGAGTTGCCGGAGCGGCCGCTAAAATAGGGCGACGCGTCCAAGATCGCCAAATTCTTATCCTGGATATGTTGTTGGAGGATCCACGAAAATGACAATGCCGAATCGGTGATCTCGGAGGGGCGTTCGTCGACGGTGACGTACACCGCTTTCTCGCCTTGGTCGAGGGCGCTTTGCAGCAACTGCAAGCAGGCGATGGTTTTGCCCGTGCCAGTGTCGCCGGTAAAAAGATAGGAGCGCCCTTTGACCAAGCCGCCGTGCAGCAATGAGTCGAGGGTTGCGATGCCTGTGGAAATGCGTTGGTCGTTCATTGAATGGTCGGTCCTGAAATTATTCGGCGCCGGCGATGACGAGGCCGGTCCCTTTGACGATGTCGAATTCCAATTGCCGCGGTTTGACGTCGGTGTAGCGCATTTTTTCGACGATCAGGCTGCGTCCGAGGGCGCCGCCTTTCCAAATCATTTCCAGCACGATGGCGCCGGCTACTAAATATTCCTCGACGCCGTGCATGGAGCGCTCACCGCTGCGCGGCACGGCGTAGGAAGTTAATAGGTTGGTGGTCGGCATGGTCGTGCGCAGCAGTTGGATCAATTGGCGCATTTGATCTTGAATGCGCGTGGCGTTGTCGCGCAACAAGATGAATGGCCCCACTGGATCGAAGACCAACCGTTGGGCGCCGATCTGTGTGACGAAAACAGCGAGATCGTTGACCGCTTTTTGAATGTCGATGCGTTGTTCGCTGCCGGCGCTGGGCAGCGTGTTCAGATAACTGCCGGCGTTTAAAATCGCCAATTGCCGGTTTTGAATCAACGGCTCAAAATCCCAGCCCAGCGACGCGGCTTGGGCGATGATATCCATCGGCGTCTCGTCGGCGGTGATCCAAACGCTATTTTCGCCGCGCTTGAGACCCTCGTAGAGAAACTGCAAGGCAAAAATAGACTTGCCCGTGCCCGGCTCGCCGGTGACGAGAATCGACCGACCCTTGGGAAATCCGCCCTCGATCAGCGGATCGAGTCCGACGATTCCGGTCGGCACCCGTTCGATCTGAATCATGTGGCTACCTTTCTACGCATCTTTCGTTTCAAACTTTCCAACGCCGCTTGGCCGCGAATCCGCTTTGCCAGCGCCGTTCATGGGCCTGCGCGGCAAAATTTACAGTATCGCTGGCGGCGGTGTTGGTGCCTTCAAGGCGATTCGGTTCGCGCGCCGCTGCTTGTTCGCTCAACTGCTGGCGCAGGGTTTCAACTTCTTGGCGATACTCTTGTTCCGCGCCCTCGACCAAGGCGCGGCGTTCGTCCAGCGCCCAATCCTTTTGACTGAGCTCAGCTTGGAGCAACGCCAGTTGGGCTTGAAACTCGCTGCGCATGCTTTCTATTTCACTATTCGCGGCGCTTTCCGCTAACGCGTTGGCGGCGGCCGTTAGGTTGAGCTGTTCCTGGTGCGCACCGAGATCGGTTTGATGGGCGTCGAGATCGGCCTTGACCCGCACCAGCTCGTCGTTGCGGTCCTGCAAAATGCGGTTGCGTTCTTCGACTTCGCGCACCAAGCGATCGACTTCGCGGCGTAGCGACTGTTCTAAGTTCGCTCGAGCTTCGGCTTGCTCCTCGAACTGGTCGTTGGTTTGCTTGAGCGCTAGGTTGAGGGCGTCGATCTGGGCAAGGGATTCTTGGCGCATCTGCTCGGCCCGGCTGAGCGCGGTCAACTCGGCATGTTGCAGCGCGACTTCCAACTCTTCGACGCGCTGCTGCAACGCCCGCGAGAGTTCTTGTTGTTTCCTTAAATTTTCATCGCCCAGTCCGGCGCCGCCGCGCAGCTCGTGCAATTTGCCTTCGAGCTCACTCTTTTGTGCCCGGTAGGCCGCCGCCAATTCCTCGGCACTGGCTTGTTGTTGCGCCATTGCCCAGCTTTTTTGTTGCAGTTCCAGACGCAAGGCGTCGAGTTCGCCGGTCAGAACGGCGCGCGCTGGTTCGTCGGCTTGCTGAAGCTCCCGCTGCGCGGCCAAATCGTGTAGGCGAGTCTCCAGCGCGCCGCGCTCGGCGTTGGCGTTGGCGATTTCTCCGCTGCGGCTTGCGAGCATGCTTTCCAGCTCGGCGGCGCGCTGGACGAATTCCCGGTACTGTTCGCGGGCGCGATTGGCCGCTTCCCGTTCTTGGCTCAGTTCATTTTCCAGCCGGCGTCGTTCGGTCTGATGCGCGTCGTCGAGGGCGGCGATTTCATTGTGATGCGCGAGACGGCTTTGCTCGGTTTCTTGCAGAAGATGAGTCGATTGGTTTTGCGCCGACTCCAAGTCGGTCAATTGCGTCGCCAAACGGTGGTGTTGCACTTTGAGATCGGCGATCTCGTTGCTGCGGCTCTCGGTCAATAACTGTTTCTCGGCGAGCTGTAATTGCAGCTCGTTGAGCTTGGCGCCGAGTTGATCGGTGGTTTCGTCGCTACCCTTGCGAATCGCCTCGAGCTCGGCGGTTTTCGCTTGTAAACGTATTTGCAGTTCACTCTGAATGGCGCCCGAGCGTTGCCAATTTTCCTCGGCTTCTTGGCGGGCTAGTTCGGCGCTGTTTTGGCGCTCGCTCAGGGCGGTGATTTCCGCGTGAGCGTTTGCCAGCTCCTGGTCGCGGCGGGCGAGATCTTGCTGGCCGTGGGCCAGTTCCTGTTGCAACGCTTGAATCCTGCCATGCAGCGCGAGCTCGACGCCGGTGACCGCTTCGTAACGTTGGGTGAGATCCCGTTCTTTGACCGCAATATGGTGG
The DNA here is from genome assembly GCA_009692615.1 of Deltaproteobacteria bacterium. NCBI lineage: Bacteria > Pseudomonadati > Myxococcota > Myxococcia > Deltaproteobacteria bacterium. The sequence goes on from SHYW01000037.1 coordinate 34,247, forward strand.
TGCAGTTGCTCCAGTTCGTTTTCGAGCGCGACGCGCAGGTTTTCCAACGCGGCTTTGTCATTGCCCGCTTGTTGCTGCCCTGCTGCCAGTTCGCTGACGCGCTCGCGCAGGCCGGCGTTCTCGTTCTGCGCTTCATGCATAGCGCCATCGCGGGACTCGGTCTGTTGACGTTTCTGGTCAATCTCTTGATGTAACCGACTAATTTCGGATCGGAGGTCTTCCTCGCCGGACGCTCGCGCGGCTTGTTCTTGTTGGTGCTCCTGCTGTCGTAAATCGAGCGCGCTTTGCAGTCGCGCGATCTCGGCGTTCAATCGATCGCGGCCTTGTTCTAGTCGATGATTGTCGTGCGCGGCTTGCTGTTGCGCCGCTTCCAGCTCGCCGACGCGCTGGCGCAGGCCGGCAATCTCTCTCTCAGCTTCATGCCAGGCGCCATCGCGCGACTCGATCTGTTGACGTTTGTGCTCGATCTCTTGGCGTAATTGGATGATCTCGGCTTGAAGATTTTCCTCGACGGCGGTGCGCGCCGCGCGCTCTTGTTCGTATTCTTGCCGCCGCGCTGCTAGGGCGCTTTGGAGTTGGGCGATTTCGCCATTGAGTTCAGATCGGTTGCGCTCTAATTCGCTGGCGGCGTCGGCCTCGGCTTGTCGTCGGCTCGCTTGCAGCGCGGCAATGTCATTTCGCAGCGCGGCGATTTCTTCGCGGTATTTGTCGATCTCGCCGTCGGCGTTTTGTTGCCAAGCTTGTTTGTCCGCTAGTTGTGCTTGCAACTGTGCCAGCTGGGCGCGCAATTCGCGCTCAAGTTGTTGGGCGTCGAGCTGTTGTTGGCGGGAGTTCTGTTGGTCCTGCTCGGACTGCCAGCGCAACGCGGACAAATCGCTTTGCAGATTGTTGGCGAACAGCGTCGCCGCATGGGTTGCGGCTTGGGCCTGCTGGTACGCCGTTTCCAATTCGCCAACTCGCTGCTCGAGTGTGATGACCCCGGCGCGGGTGGCTGCTAGATCGCCTTCGCGGATATTGAGCAGTGTTTCTTTGTCGTCGAGGAGAATTTCTAATTGATGGATGCGCTCGGCAAACGCTTGCTGTTGCGCCAGGTTTTCCGCTTGAGTGCGGCCGGCTTGCTCTTGCTCCGCCAAGGCCGCGCGCAGCTGGCTCACCTCAATGCGATGCTGCTGTTGCACGCGCGCCGCTTCGTTGGCGCTAGTGGCTTGGGCTTGCTTGAGATAGAGTTCCATCAGGCGCGTCTGTGCCAACAGGATATCGATCTCGTTGAGCAGGAGAATCGCCGGATCGTTCGGTGTTATGCTACTTCCATTCATAAGTCAGAACTTGTGATCTTGGGGTCTCGGCGGCCCACCCGATGAGCAGCAGACGAAACCCGCCAAGCCCCTGGCTATAGCGATTTGCGTGCCATTACTAAAAAACAGAGTGAAGCAAAATCAGCTAATTACCAACCGGCGAATACGAGTTTACGCGGCAGAATTCGCCAAAGCGGGGATTTTTGGACAATACCGAATAATCTTGGACAAAAATGTCTCTATGTTGACTAAAGTCATCTCGTTTCCTGTGAGCGGATATCCACCCGGAGAACCATCGGCTAATTGAAAAGCTCCTTGGCTGCCGCTAGAATCCGGCGCGATGTCAAAATACTTTCGCTCGAATATTGACGCCATGACCGGCTACTTGCCCGGCGAACAGCCGCGCGATCCAGCCGTCATCAAGCTCAACACCAACGAGAATCCTTATCCACCGTCGCCGAAAGTTCATGCGGCATTGCGCCAAGCGATCGCACCGTCGCTACGACTTTATCCCGAGCCTTGGAGCGACAGCTTGCGCTCGCGGGCGGCGGATGTCTATGGGGTCAAGCCGGAGAATATCATCGCCGGCAACGGCTCGGATGAGATTTTGTCGTTGCTGTTGCGCTGTTTTGTCGCGCCCGGCGGCCGGGTCGCGTTTCCTGTGCCGACCTATTCACTTTACGATACGCTAGTGGAGATCGCCGACGGCGTCGCCGCGCGAATTAATTTTCCCGACGATTTCACCGTGCCGCAAGAGTTGGCCGGGCAAAACGCCGCGCTGACTTTTCTCTGCAATCCCAACGCGCCGTCGGGAACGCTGGTATCGTTGGCGGAAATCGCCAAGCTCGCCGGCACGGTGGCGGGCATTCTCGTCGTCGATGAAGCCTACGTCGATTTCGCGGCAACTGAAGGCGCGTCGGCGATTCCGCTGGTCCGGCAAATTCCTAATTTAGTAGTGCTGCGAACTTTCTCCAAGTCTTTTTCGCTGGCCGGCATGCGCATCGGTCTGGGCTTCGCCAGCGAAGAGATCATCGCCGGTATGATGAAAGTGAAGGATTCGTACAATTTGAATCGTTTGAGTTTGATCGCGGCGACGGCGGCGCTCGACGACATGGCGTGGATGCAACGCAACGCCGGGCGCATTCAGCGCAGCCGCAAGCAACTCAGTGTTGGGTTGACGCGTTTGGGCTACCAAGTCTATCCGTCCCACGCCAATTTCGTTTTAGCGCGCAAGCCGGGGCAAAATCTCAAACCGGTTTACGAAGAACTCAAGCAGCGAAAAATTCTTGTGCGTTACTTCGACACGGCCGGCTTGCAAGATTGCCTGCGCATCACGGTGGGCACGCCGAAGGAAGTAAAAGCGTTGTTAGATGAGCTGGCGTCCCTCGGCTCTTAGAGTGCGGCGCCCGATTGCCAAGGAGTTCAGCCATGGGCAAGATTAAAATCGTCGGACTGGATCATATCGTGCTCAACGTCGGCGATATTGATCGCTCGTTAAAATTCTACACCGAGGTGTTGGGGTTGAAGGGTGAGCGTGTCGATGAATTTCGCGCCGGCAAGGTTGGGTTTCCTTCGGTGCGGATTAACCAGACGACGATTATCGATTTGTTTCCGCGCAAACCGGGTACGGACAAAATAGCCACGGATAAAGTCGACGGTAATCTCAATCACTTCTGTTTAGTCGTGGATAAAGAGAACTTCGTCGCTGTGCTCGATGACTTGCGACGGGGTGAAATTTCCGTGGGTGAAGGGCCGGTGTCGCGCTGGGGCGCGCAGGGGCAAGCGACGTCGGTTTATTTTCTCGATCCCGATGGCAACGAGATCGAGATTCGTTGTTATTGAGTTGAGTTGCGAATTTACGCCACAGCGGCTTTTTCGACCTTGATCTTGACGATGCGCCGGCCTTCCATGTCGACAATGGTGAGTTTGTAGCCGAATTCTTCCACCCACTCGCCGCCGCGCGGGATCCGCTTCAGCCGTTCGAGCATGAAGCCGGCCAACGTGTGATAGTCCGGCGATTCTTCGAAGGGCAAGTCGAAATCGGCGCGCAGATCTTTGAGCATGGCCGAGCCTTGAATGACCATGGAGCCGTCCGGCAGCCGTTCGACAGGGCCGCGTTCTTCGCGGTCGTACTCATCGCGGATTTCGCCGACGATTTCCTCGACCAAGTCTTCCAAGGTGACCACGCCTTCGACTTCGCCAAATTCGTTGACCACCAAAGCCATCGCTAAGTGGCGGCGCTGGAGCTGCTTTAACAATTCGCTAGTCGGTAAGGTGCTGGGCACGAAGAACGCTTGATGCAAGTGATCGCGGATGTGGAAGTCGCTGCGCTCTTGGAGCGCTTTGAAAACGTCCTTGTTGTAGAGAATACCAATGATCTTGTCCAATTCGCCTTCGTAAACCGGAATGCGCGAGAAGCCGCAGTCGACGATATTTTTCGCTACCTCGGCCAACGAGGCGTGCACTTCGATGGCATGGATTTCCGTGCGGGGTTTCATAACCGCTTTGACCGGCGTGTCGCTGAATTCAAAGACGCTATGAATCAACTGCCTTTCGGTCTCGTTGAAAATCCCCTGGGCGGCGCCCTCGCGGATCAACGATTTAACTTCATCCACTGAGATGAAGCTGGCGTGGCCGCTGTCGCTGCCGCCGAAGATGCGCAGCACGAAGTTACTCGACGCCATGAGGATTTTGACGAAAAATGAGCTTAAGCGCGCTAGCAATTCGATGGGCCGGGCGACGCCGCAGGCGATCTGCTCGGAAAATCTCAGCGCCAGCGATTTGGGTACTAGTTCGCCGAGGACCAAAGATAAATAGGAAATCGGCAGGACGACGATCAACAAAGCGATCGCTTCAGCCCAGCGAGCGACCAGCGGAATCGGCAGCTCGGCGATTTGCGGTTTCAAAAAGCCGATGGCCGTGGCGCCGCCCAGGGCGGAGGCGAAGGAGCTGACGATCGTCACGCCGATCTGTACGGTGGCGAGAAAGCGATCGGGATCGTTTTTCAACCGCGCCACGGCGGCGGCCGAGCGCACGCCTTTTTCCACCAGGGCATCGATACGGCTCTTGCGCATGGCGATCATGGCGATCTCCGAGGCGGCGAAAAAGCCGTTGGCAAGAATTAAAACGAGAATCAGAAGCGACTCGAACCAAAAACTATCCAAGGTCATGGACGGAATCTCCTGTGTCGCATTGTGCGACCAACCGAATTGGGGCGACGATGCTTGTCTTGATTCACCGATGTGCTGACGCGGGGCCAAGGCTGCGTTAGCGTGATTGGATATGTATGAATAGAAAAATTCTAACCTCCCGCCGGCAAAAGGCAAGGGGCGGCGTTTACCCGCTTGGGGCTTTCAAGTAGGATGCGCCCGAGGGAATTGTCATTGGCCGAGAAACCCGCAGAAATATCGTCGCTTCAAGGAACGATCAGCCGGATCACCTACCAGCATCCCGAAACCCACTACACTGTTGCCAGACTCGATGAAGACGGCGGGCCGAGCACCACTTTGGTCGGCACGATCTTTCCCGTCGCCGAAGGTGAAGAGATCAAAGTCAGCGGTGCCTGGAAGCGCCATCCGCGCTACGGTTTGCAGTTCCAAGTCGATCATTGGGAAAAAATCGATCCCAGCACCATCGAAGGCATCGAAAAATACTTAGGCTCCGGTCTGATCAAAGGTATCGGCCCGACCTACGCCAAGCGTTTGGTCGCGGCCTTCGGCGTCGATACTTTGAAAGTATTGTCCGACTCGCCGCTCAGGATTCTCGATGTCGACGGCATCGGCGAAGTGCGCGCGCGCCGCATCATGCAAGCCTGGCAGGAACAGCGCGGCATGCAGGACGTGATGGTGTTTCTCCAGGGCCACGGCGTCGGCGCGTCGTTGGCGTTACGCATTTACCGCGTGTACGGCGCCGACACGGTACATCAGGTGCGGGAAAATCCCTACGCGCTGGCGCAACAAGTGCACGGCATCGGTTTTATCATCGCCGATCGGCTCGCCAATCACATCGGTATCCACGGCGACTTGCCGATGCGGGTGCAGGCCGGCGTGCTCCATGTGCTGCGCGAGATGGCCGACCGCGGCCATTGCTACGCCCACTTCGTGTCTCTTAAACGCGACGCCGCGGCGCTGTTAACCATTGATGAAGATCCGGTGGATGCGGCGGTGGCTAAGTTGGCGGCCAAGGGTGACTTGGTTTTGGAAGAAGGCGCCGACGGCGCCCACACGCAAGTTTATCTGACCGAGCTCTATCACGCCGAGCGGCGCGTCGCCGCGGCATTTTACAATTTACTGACGACCTCGTCATACTTGCAGGGCGAACTCGGTAACGGACTTTTTGAACGTTCGGAGCGCGCCGCCCGCGGTGCGCGAGGTGCGATTGACTTAATCAGTCCGGAGCTGTTCGGTCCGGCGTCCTTGACCTTGGACGAAGACCAAACTCGCGCCACCGAGCAAGCGCTACGCGATAAAGTTTTGGTCATCACCGGTGGGCCGGGTACCGGCAAGACGACATTACTCACCGCGCTGCTGACAATCTTGCGGCGGGCCAAGGTTACGTTCGTTTTAGCGGCGCCCACCGGACGCGCCGCCAAGCGCATGAGCGAAAGCGCCGGCGACGAGGCGATGACGATTCATCGCCTGCTCGAATACAACCCGCGCGAAGGCGGATTCAAGCGCGGCGAAGACAATCCCTTGTCGGCCGACTTCGTCATCGTCGACGAGACCTCGATGGTCGATTTGGCGTTGATGGATCATTTGCTGCGCGCCGTCGATCCGCACAGCCATTTGATATTAGTCGGCGACGTCGATCAGTTGCCGTCGGTGGGGCCGGGCAGCGTGCTGCGCGATTTGATCGATTCCGGCGTGGTGCCGAAAGTCGTCCTGCGGCGGATCTTCCGCCAAGGGCGCGAGAGTTTGATCGTCGTCAATGCGCACCGGATTCTTGAGGGCCAACAGTTGGAATTGGCCGAAGACGGCGATGCCAGCGATTTCGTTTTCATCGCCCAGGAGTCCGAAGAGGAGATTCTCGCCACGGTCAAGGAATTGGTCCGGCAAAATATTCCCCAGGCTTTTCGACTCGATGCCAATGAAGTGGCGCAATCGATTCAAGTGCTGACGCCGATGCATCGCGGCATGCTCGGCACGATCAATCTCAACCGCGAGCTGCAAGCGCTGCTCAATCCCGGCGGCACGGCCTTGGAACGGGGCGGCTGGGCGCTGCGCAGCGGCGACAAGGTGATGCAGCTGCGCAACAACTACGACAAAGGCGTGTTCAATGGCGATCTCGGCCGGATACTCTCGATCGATCGCGATGTCGCCAGCGTCAAGGTCGAGTTTCTCGAAAAGATCGTCGAATACGAATCGGATCAACTCGACGAGATCGCGCTGGCCTACGCGACTTCAGTGCACAAGAGCCAGGGCAGCGAATATCCGGTGGTGGTGATGCCGCTGCACACCACGCACTACATGATGCTGCATCGCAGCATTCTCTACACCGCGGTGACGCGCGGCAAAAAGTTGGTGGTGTTGGTCGGCAGCCGCAAGGCGCTGTCGATGGCGATCCGCAATTTGCGCGTGGAAAATCGCAATACTGGGTTGAAAGAGAAATTGCTTGCGGCGATGAAATCTAACGGCGGTGCGCGGATTATCTAATTCCGACATCAACGGCGGGCGGGTTTTCCAACCCGCCTGGCGGACAGGAATGTCCGCCCTCCTTTAGGGGAATGCGCTAATTGAATAGCCGGCCGAGGCGCGGGTCGCTGTGTTTGATGCCGAGTTTTTTCAAGCACGCCCAGATGGTTGCTTGATTGCTGTTCACCACTGGCTTGCCGAGGTCGTTCTCTAAATCCGCAACTGCTTCAATCATGCGCGTGTTGGTGCAGCTTAAGAAATAGCCGTCGGCATCGGCGCGCAGGTTTTCTTTGACGATTTTTTTCCATTCCTCCGGCGTGATCGTCGAATAGGCTTGGGAGTCGAGCGCCAGGCCTTTCTCGTGCAGCACGGTATAGCCGGTTTCGCTCAGATAATTTACTTCAAGCTGGTTGGTCGCCTGGACGTAAGGGCTGATCAGCACCATCTTTTTGATACCGACGCGGTCGAAGGCTTGGGTCAGCGCTTGCGCGGTGGTGATGGTCGGGCAGCCGCTCGCTTGCTCGATGATGTCGACGATCGCTTTCTCGTGCGCCAGACCGCTCTCCATCGAGTTCGCCGTGCAGTGAAACACGATGACGTTGGGCTTAATGTCGGACAACGCTTCGGCCGCCTGGATTAGTTCCGGCTTCAACTCTGCCAGCGGCTTGCGAAATTTTCCCGCCATGCGCAGTCGCGTGACAAACGCGCCAACGCCGGCGGGAAGATAGGTATTGAACTGCGGCTCGGTCAAACGGTTGGCCGACGGAATGATCAGGCCTATGCCGGTCGGCGTGGTCATAAACCTGGCGCCCCTAAATTATAAAACCGGCGCGCGTTGCCGTGCAGCACGGCGGCTTTGTCGGCGTCGGTGATCTCTTTGTTCTCAAGCATTTCTAAAATTTCATGCTTGCAGAATTCGTTATTGACTTCGTGCGGGTAGTCGCTGGAGTAAACCCAGGGCTTGTTGCCGATTCTTTTAATCGCGTGGGCGATATCCGGCTCTTCGCCTTCGCAGCCGACGAAGATGCGGCCGGCGTCGACCTGACGCTGGATGTATGCGCTGATTTTTTCCTTGGGTTTCAATTCCAAGAACCGTTTGCGCGGATCATGTTGAATGTGGGTTTCCCAGGATCGATCGAAGCGTTCCAAACACATCAACAGCCAAGCCACGCCGCCTTCCATGAAACCGAATTTCACATTGGGAAAGCGATCGAAGACGCCGTTGAAGACGATGCCAGCGAAGGAAATCATTTGGCCGAAGGGATGGCCGAGCGCGTGCACCGGCGCGTAGGGAGTTAAATCGTCGAGGCCGAGATTTTCATGAGCGCCGCCGTGGACGCCGATGGCGCAGCCCAGTTTGTTCGCTTCCTCGTAAATCGGCCAGTAGCGTTGATCGCCGAGATGAGCTTGGATTCCCGTCGACGGCAGCATGGCGCCGCACATGCCGAGCTCTTTGACGATCCGGCGCAGTTCGTCCACCGCCGCGGACGGTTCTTGCAGCGGCAACAACCCCATCGCTTGGAAGCGCGGGTTGAACTTCATGTAGGTATGGTAAATCCAATCGTTGTAACCGCGTGCCACGTCGATGGCCCAGTCGCGGCTGACGATTTTACCGAGGGCCAAGCCGAGAGTCGTGTAGAGCACGGTTTTCTCGATGCCGACGTCTTCAAGAAAAGCCACCCAGCCTTCGGGGCCGACTTTATTGAAAGCGCCCGGCGGGAAATCATGCATGTTGGCCGAATGTAAATGGTCCAGCGGCGGAAACGGATTGAAAAAAGGATGGGTATCGAATTTGTCGCGATAAGACTGCGGCATGTAATTGATAATCGCTTTGGTATCCTCGATCACATGACCGTCGCCGTCGATAATCGTATGGCCTTGAAA
>SHYW01000038.1 GCA_009692615.1 Deltaproteobacteria bacterium
TTGCCGTTCGCTCACTCCCATCACCCGTGCGGCCTCAACCACGGTGATCTCGCTGCGATATACTCGTTGAATTACGTCTAGTCGTTTCTCGTCTTTCATTGTCAGGGTTGTCATCCTTCCACCCTGACATAATTACGTTGCCGTTAACCTCTGACATAATCACTTTGCTACAACACGGCGGCCTAATCTGCTTGACAATTTATCGGTGGATTGATTACGTCTATAAAAGTCGAGCGCGAGCCGGATATTCGAATCGTTTGCATGGATGGCGCTTCGTCATGCAGGCAGTGACATATAGAAGGAAGGAATTTTTATGAAACCACAAGAATGGCGGCAACAGTTAGGCGAGTGCGTGCGTGACCTGTTTCGTTCGCCGGAGATGACGCAGTTTTATTCGGTCAAGCTGACCCAGAAGCGGGCGCAGATTTATCTTTTGCAGTTGAGTCTCTATGTCCGCAAGCGGCGCGACTTTTGGCCGCAAGTGGCCGCCAATTGTCCGGAGTTCGACGTCAAGCAGCGTATCATGTCCCATGAATATGAAGAGCTGATCGAGGATGAGCACTCGAAGCATGGCCACTTGGATCTGATCTTTCGCCAGGGCAAAGAGGTCGGCTTGAGCGTCGACGATATCCTCGGCGCCGAACCGCTGCCGACGACCACAGCGGCGGTCTACGCTTGGTGGTGGATCGCGCGCACGCGCAGTTGGCAAGAAGCCGTAGCGGCGTCGACCATCGCCGAATGGACCAATGACGACCGTTTGCTCGGCGATCTGGGCGGCGGCAATTGCACACGGCTGTACAAAAATTGGAAGGGCGATTTGAATTTCACCGACGCTCAGATGCCGAACTTCACCGCGCACGCCAAGGCCGACGTGAAGCATTCAGACATGTTCATCGATGTCTTGGAAAAGTATGTCGTGCCGGGACGCGAACAAGACGTGCTCACCACCGCGAAAGAATCCATGGACATTCACCGCGCCTATTTCGGCGGCATGGCCCAGGCGATGGAAAAAGTTAACTAGATCTTTCGCATTAGCATTGCCAAGGGAGCGCCGGATGAAACTCGAAGAGCTCGATAGCCAACTGGAAAAAAACCAACTCTCCGGTTTCTGGCGCACCCGCGTGCCGTCGCATTCGTCGGAAGCGCCGTATCTGTGGAAATGGGAAGCGCTGCTCGATGGCTTGCTCAAGGCGAGCGAGACCATCGGCATGGAGCAGGCGGAGCGCCGGGCGATTCGCTTGGTCAGTCCGCACCTGGAGATTAAATCCACGTCGCACACGCTGCAGATTACTTTCTCGATCGTCAATCCTGGCGAGGTCGCCAAGGCGCATCGCCACAACATGGCGGCGATCCGCTTTGTCGTGCAGGGCAAAGGCGCCTACACGGCGGTGGACGGCGAAAAATTCTACATGGAAGAGGGCGATCTGATTCTAACGCCCAATTGGAGTTGGCACGATCATCACAACGAGTCGGAGGATCCGATCATCTGGCTCGACGGCTTGGACGGGCCGCTGATTCAATCCCTCAACGTGTTGTTCTTCGAAGACTTAGAAAAGCCAGAGCAGGAGATTACCCGGCAGACCGGCGAATCGCTCAGCCGTCTCGGTTTCGCGCGCACGCCGAAACCGACCGAGAATTTTCGCCGCGGCGTGCCATTTCGGTATTCTTTCAAGGACACCTATAAGGCGCTCAAGGCGATGGGCCCGGCCGATCGCGATCCGTACGACGGGACGTTGCTGCGTTACATCAATCCCGCCACCGGCGGTTATACCTATCCAACCATGTCCTGCGAGATCCAGCTGTTCAACGCCAAAGAGACGACGCAAACGCACCGCCACACCAGCTCGGCACTCTATCACGTCGTTAAAGGCCAGGGGCGCAGCAAAGTCGGCGACAGCTATTTGGAATGGAAGAAGGGCGACAGTTTCGTGATCCCGCTCTGGCAATGGCATTCACACGAAAACCTCGGCAACGACGAAGCGATGCTTTTTTCCATGAGCGATCGGCCGGTGATGGAAGCGTTGCAACTATATCGCGAAGAGGCCGGCGGTTAGCTTCTCGCAGAATTCTCGTGCTTAAATTTCTTTTCTGAGATACTTATGGCCGCAAACGAAAAAATTCGCCTTGCCAGCCGCGCCTATGACGGTACGCTGCCGATCCTGCGCGGGCAGATGGCGATTCCCGGATTCGACTTCGAAATTACCGAGACCGAAGATGTGCCGGGCATGTTCGCCGGTATGTACAAAGGACAGTACGATGTTTCCGAGATGTCGCTGGGCGAATTGATCTCTTATACTTCACGCGGCAAAGCTGACTTTATCGCCATTCCGGTTTTTCCTTCGCGGATGTTTCGTCATGGTTTTATTTTTTGCCGCAAGGATTCGGGCATCGACCAGCCGGCTGATTTGAACGGCCGCAAGATCGGTTTTCTCCGCTGGGTGCAAACCGCGGCGATCTGGATGCGCGGCATGCTGGTCGATTCCTACGGCGTGTCGGCCAAAGATTCCGAGTGGCATGTGGCGTCGATGCACCACTGGGACGATCACGATCCCGGCGCCACGGTGGTGTCGCGCGACGGTTCGGCGATCCGCATGATCGAAAACCGCGGCAAGAACACTTCCGAGCGCGCTTGCTTTGCCTTGTTCGACGGCCAAGTGGACGCTCTCGGCGTCACTGAATCGCAGCTGCCGACGCTCCTCGCCAATAAAAGTGTTCGACGGCTGTTCGAAAATCCTCAGCAAGTGGAAGCGCGTTATTTTCGCGACACGAAAATTTTGCCGATCATGCATGTGTTGGCGATACAGAAAAATCTCATTGAGCGCCATCCCGAGCTGCCGACGCAGCTGTTTCAACTTTATGTCGAAGCCAAGCGCTGGGCCCAACGCTGGCGCCGGGCGATTCCGAGTTTGGTCGAGGCTTGGCCCAATCAGTATCTCGACGACGAACGGGAAGTTTTTCAAAGCGATCCTTGGGCCTATGGCTTAGCGGCGAACCGCCATGTGCTCGATAAGTTTTTTGCCTATTGTCACGGGCAGGGAATTTCCGGCCGAGAGATCGCACCGGAAGAAATTTTCCATCCCAGCACCCACAATTTAACTGAGTAACTTGCCGCGATTTCGAAGGGAGTTTCCATGGCGACCGCAACCCAAACGAATGTGACCCAAAGCGTCGATCTGCGCGACTGGCTCAAAGAGGTCAAACGGCTGGAGCAATTCGAACAGATTTCCGGCGCCCACTGGGATTTGGAGCTCGGCGCGTTGACCGAAATCATTCTCGAAAGAAATCCCACGCCGCCGGCGGTGATGTTCGACAACGTGCCGGGCTTCGATCCCAACCGCCGAGTGCTGGTCAACATGCTGGAAACCTTGGAGCGCACGGCGCTGACGCTCAACCTGCCGTTGGATTTGAAAACTATTCCGTTAATCGACGCGCTGCGCGCCAAGCTGCGCGCCATGCAGCCGATTCCCGCCAACGTGGTTAAGACCGGTCCGGTGTTCGAGAACGTCGCGCACGGAGATGAGATCGACTTGACGAAGTTTCCCGTGCCCCGCTGGCACGCCGGCGACGGCGGTCGCTATCTCGGTACGGCGCACTTGGTGGTGACCCGCGATCCGGAAACCGCGGTGGAAAATATCGGCTGCTACCGGGTCATGCTGCAGGACAAGGACAAAGTCGGTTTGTACATCTCGCCGGGAAAACACGGCAAGATTCATTACGAGAAGGCGATGAAGGAGGGCAAGCCGTTTCCGGTGGCGATGGCCTTTGGCCAGCATCCGCTGCTTTACATCGCCGCGTCTCAAGCCGTGCCGTTCGGCGTCAATGAATACGATTGGGCTGGTGGACTCATTGGCCAAGCGATCGATGTCATCGAAGGTCCGGTGACTGGCTTACACTTTCCGGCCAACTCGGAGATCGTCATCGAAGGCGAAATCATTCCCGGCGAATCGATGCAGGAAGGGCCCTTCGGCGAGTGGCCGGGTTATTACGCCAGCGCGCGCCGCGCCGAGCCGTTCGTGCGCGTTAAGGCTCTCTATTATCGCAACGATCCGATCATCACCGGCGCGGCGCCGTTCAAACCGACGATTCACGGCATGTATCGTTCTTGTTTGCGCGCGGCGACGGTTTGGAACGGCATGGAGCAAGCCGGTGTCCCCGATATTAAAGGCGTCTATTTACCGCCGCCGGCGCAGCGCTTTATGATCGCCGTGGCGATCAAGCAGCGCTATCCCGGCCACGCCAAGCAAGCGGCGTTGGTGGCCTGTCAATGCCACGCCGGCGCTTATCTCGGCCGCTACGTGGTCGTCGTCGACGACGACATCGACATCACCGACACCAACGAGATCCTCTGGGCGATCTGCACTCGTTCCGATCCGGAAACCTCGGTCGATATTTTGCGCCGTTGTTGGAGCGGGCCGTTGGATCCGATCATTCAGCCTGGGCAAAAGGGTTTTAACTCGCGCATGATCATCGAAGCGGTGCGGCCTTGGGAATGGCGCGATAAATTTCCCGCCACCAGCGCGATCACCGATGAGACGCGCAACCAGTACGCGACCAAATGGCGTCGCCAACTGGAGCAAGTCCAGGCGCGCCATAGCGTCACGCGCGGGCGCGAATAGTTTTTTCCGCCAGTAATCTGTCAAAGGTTTGACAGTGTCTTCGCCATGGATATTGTCTTTGGCGAAGCTCGTAAGGTAGTTTTCTTATCGATTAATTCAACCTGGCGATTGTGCCAGTATTTTTTGTTGGCGACACACATGGTTGGCCGTAAACCGTATTAATTGGCCAATTTTGTCCGCGCACAGTATAGGCTCGCGCTTCTGTGTCGTTGCTTACATTTCTTCGCGTCACGAGGGATATCTTTGGAAAATTGGGGTCTTAACCAGTGTCGTTAGGCGGTAGAGCCAGTTGGCACGAGACGTGCTCATTCTTAGCCACTGGTGAGTTGTCACAGGCGATTTAAATCATAGTAAGGAGAACCGTCGAATGGAAGAGATCATGACCCCCTCAGAAGTTGCATCGTTGCTGAAGATTCATTTGAAGACCGTGTATAAGCTCGCTGAGAAAGGCGTTATCCCCGGTAATCGGATTGGACGCAGCTGGCGTTTTAGCCGCGGCGATGTCTTGGAGTTGGTTTCGAGCAAAGCAATGAGCTTATCGGACAACGGCGAGAACGATCTGCGTGCCGTGGCGAATGGGGGCAAATAGGCCTGGTTCACGAGAAGGCTGGTAGGTTGACGATGGATTTCGACCCCATCAAGCAACTACAGAGCCTCTTGGAGGATCGCGGTAAAGTGCTGGAAAAAATTTCCAGCATCCATTCCGCGTTGGGTTCAGTGACCGCGCCGCCCGCGGCCGTGCCGGAGCCACCGCCCGACGAAGCGACGCCGCCCAATCAAGATCTCGTCTATGGCCGGTTGCTGCAGGCCTTGGGCGATATGCAAGTGCAGATCGAACAGCGCGTGCGGCCGATGGCGCAACAAGTCGTCGATGCTCAGGTAGCGCAGTTACGCGAACAGTCCGGTTACGATCATGGCGCGTTGCAGCAATGCTTAGCAAAGATCGATCAGTGCATTTTAACTTGTCTGGATCGTGTCGACGAATACCAGACCAAGCGTTCGTCGTTGATCGCCGTCAATACGCGCCTGAGCGCGCTCGGCGCTCTACCCGAGGCGCTGCCTGAAGAATTGAAAACTCTGGATCTTAACGAGGCCATTCGCTCCCGTATCGAATCGTTGGCGCAACGTCGTCGGCTTTAGCCATTTAATCCCGTCAATCAACGGAAATCATTCTTGCACTTTTCGTACGACCGCCAGCCGGTGAGGCACTGGCGCGCTCGCTCACGATTATTTTTTCCCGAGCAATTTTTTGAAGTAGCGCCAGTCCGGGTGCTCGGTCTTGGTGGAGACTTGGCTGCGTCCAGGATTGGCTTTCCATCGTTGGCGGTATTCTTCGATGTCGATCGCCGGAATCGGTTTGGGCTGGCCGATGGCGTAGGCCAGGTAGTTCAAGCGCGCCAGCTCAAAAAGATTGAGCGTGGTGAGCGTCACCTCTTCGACGCTCCGGCCCGCGGTGGTGACGCCGTGGCCGATCAACAGGCAAGCGTTTTTGTCGCCCATGACCTTGATAAAATCATTACCCAAGGCGTCGTCGACGATTGTGATACTGCGCGGGTAGAGCGGAATACCTTCGAGCAACAACTTTAATCCTGGCGGATTGTAGGCGGCGTAGATCGGTAGCAGCGGTTTTTCGCTGGCGGTCAAGGCGACCACCCAGTCGGGATGGGCGTGGATGACGCTCATGACTTCGGGCCGGGCGCGATAAACCGCCAGATGCATGGCGGTTTCATGGGGCGCGTCGAGACCGTTCGAGGCCTGCAAGACATTGCCGCAGATGTCGATGGTGATAATGTCCTTCTCGCGGGTAAACTCCAGCGCTTCTTCGTTGACGCCTTTCGATTTGATGAGAATCTTGTCCGTGCCCGGGATGCGCGCGCTGACGTGGCCGAAGGAGCCGCGGGTCACGCCGCGATCGCCCAGGATACGGCAGAGTACATTACTTTTTTCCGCAGTTGCCGCACGGTTTCGCGTTGGTTTGATTTTGCCATTTTCTCGCCCCTTAGTTTTTTATTACTATTTCAAGCCGCGAACCGCCGCGTCGAGAATTTGGCTCCATCCTGGTTCAGTGAAGGATAACCAGAGCAACGCTGCGAGGCTTGCGCAGATTCGCGTCCTATCGGTAGGCCGTGAAAAAAATCATCGGACAAAAGAATGATTTGATAATTTATAAATTCTTTACTATGTAACGCAGTACGGTTGTGCGAGGCAAGTTGATTTTGTTCAACGCGCCGCTGGGAAAGGCATCATTGTGGAGTATCTGAGTTTGGCGGACATCGCCTACAAAAAAATTAAAGCGGCGATCCGCAAACGTGAAATCGTCCCAGGCGAACGTTTGTCGCACGACGAGTTGGTGCTGCGGTTAAAAATCAACCAGACGCTAATCCGCGAGGCGCTGTCGCGTTTGGTCCAAGAAGGATTCGTGATCCGGCTCAACGAGAGCCACTATCGGGTTAGCGAGGTGACCGCGGAGGAAGTGGTCGAGCTTTTCGAATTGCGCGAAACCCTCGAAGCGCGCTGTGTCGAGGGTGCGATTCAGCGCATGACGCCGGACGGCATCGCCGAATTGGAGCGCAGCGTGAAAAGCTCGCGCCAGTCGATTACCAAAAACCGGGCGTTGGTCGATCGCTACATCATCAACAAAGACTTTCATCTTGCTTTGGCGCAACTCGCCGGCAACCGCGCGGTGTGGCGGGTGTTGGACGACGTTTGCGAGAAACTGGTGCTCAAGCGGCGCATCGAGGGCGTCACCCACGGCGGTTTTTCGGTGTTGCGCCATCACCGGGATATTCTTCGGGCGATCAAAGTGCAAGATACGCTCAAAGCGCAGGAACTCATGAAAGCGCATTTGGACGAGATCAAGTTCACCTTGCTCAAGCAGATCGCCGTGCGCAAACGCGCGGCCCAAGCGAGCTGATTGCTAACGTGGCCCGCTGACGATCGGAATTCTGCTTCGGCGAATTCACCGCAAAGAGCAAAAAACACCTCAGACGATTTCTGCAACTAGAAATTGGCGTGCTACGCCCGATGGTGCCGAGCGGTGGACTTTGCCCGACGAGTTCGAAAACTCCATCAAAAAATCTTTTGTATCGCCGACCGCAAAGTGGCGCGGGACGTCTACGAAACCGAGCTTTGCCGCGATAATCCCAGCGGTATTTTCGAAATCAGAAACACACGTAAGGTGATCGAGCCGGTGCGCGAAACGCGCAAAAAAGTGGTTTGAGTTTTTCTCCGTGTGAAGATAGGTATGAGGCAAAATTAAATTTCTTGCCGTGAAAGTTGGAGGACGCGATGTTCAAAGTCGAAGCCAATCTCAAAGAGATCGCTGCCAAACAGTTGACGCAACGTGCGGCGCGCAAAGAGGGTGCGGCGCGCCGGCCGGTGACTACGGTGAATTGCCAGGCGCTGCATGGTTTGCAGTTTCGCGCCAAGGTGGAAGGACACAGTTTCATCTCCGATGAAGGGGATGAAGCTGGCGGTCACGATGCCGGGCCGGCGCCGCTGCGCTATTTTCTCGCCGGTATGATGATGTGTCATCAAGTATGGTGCGTGAAGAGTTCGGCGGTGGCCGATGTGCAGTTGGATAAGCTCGAAGGTGAGATCTCTGGCTTTGTCGAAGCGGGCGGCAACGAAGGTGGGGTCGAGAAGGAACGGGGCTTCGACTTGATCAAGTATACGGTCACGATTCTCAGCCCGAATCCCGCCGCGGCGGTTCAATCCATCGTCGAAGCGGCCACCAAGCGCTGTCCGGCGTTCGTCTCGGCGTCACGGGCGATTCCCATCGAGGTGACGATCCTGCATAACGAGAAGAATCTCGGCGCGAAAACCTACGACAGGAGAAAGTAAGTGATCTTCACCGACCTCAGACATTACGTTTCGACGCTGGAAAAACTCGGCCAGCTGCAGGTGATCGAGGGCGCCAGCTGCGAGCTGGAGATCGGCGCGATCACCGAGATGGCGACGGCGCGAGCCAATTCGCCGGCGGTGCTGTTCGACTCGATTCAAGGTCATCAAAAAGGTTTTCGTGTGCTGACCAATTTTCTCGCCCACAAAACCCGCGAGCGGATGGTTTACGGCGTCGATGAGAATTTATCCGACTCGGAAGCGGTCAAGTTCTGGAAGAACAAATTAAAGACGGTGGCGCCCATCGAGCCCAAAGAAGTCGCCAGCGGGCCAGTCAAAGAAAATGTCATGCAGGGCGACAGTGTCGATCTGACGAAATTTCCCTGGCCGCGTTGGCACCAACGCGATGGCGGACCCTATATTTGCGCTACCGCGACCGTCACGCGCGATCCCGATTCCGGTTACATCAACGTCGGTTCGTACCGTTACATGTTGCTCGGCAAGAACAAAATTGTCGCGCATATCGGCTCCGGCCATCACGGCGATGTGATCCGAAAAAAATACTGGGCCAAGGGCAAAGCTTGTCCGGTCGCGATCTCTCTCGGCCAGGAGCCGGCGCTGTTTGAAACCGCGGGGACCAATTTAAGCTGGGGCGTTTCCGAATACGGCTTTGCCGGTTGGATGCGCGGCGCGCCGGTGGAAGTGACCAACGGTGTTAGCACCGACTTGCCGATTCCCGCTCATTCCGAAGTCGTGCTCGAAGGCGAGATGTTGCCGCCCGAGGACGGCACGCAGATCGAAGGACCGTTCGGCGAGATGTCGGGCTACTACGGCGGCGGCGCGCGGCCGGCGCCGATCACGGTCATTTAAAGCGTGCTCTATCGCAACGAGCCGATCATTCTCGGCGCGCCGCCGTTTTTGGGCGCCAGCCGCGGCATTCTCTCATCGCGCGGCATTCTCATCTGGAACGAACTCGAAGCACTCGGTATTCCCAACATCATCGGTGTCAATTATTCCTGGGGGATGACGATCATCTCTCTCAAGCAAGCCTATCCCGGACATGCCATGCGCGCGGCCCACGGCGCGTTGGGCGGCACGGCGGGTTATCACGGCCGCTTCGTGATCGTCGTCGACGACGACATCGATCCGTTCGATTTGCACGATATCATGTGGGCGTTGGCGACGCGCTGCGATCCGGAAAGTTCGCTCGATGTCTGCCGGAGAATCTGGAGCTACAAGATCGATCCGCGTTTGTCCAAACAAAAAAAAGAAGCCGGCGATTACACCGGCGCGGTGGCGATCATCGACGCGTGCCGGCCCTATCATTGGATCGACGAATTTCCGCGCACCACCAAGATCGACGAAGAGTTGTTGAAAGCAACCGAAGAGAAGTGGGGCAAGTTTTTTAAGTAGGAGCCGGTCGCGACCGGCCCTGACCGGATTCGGAGAATTAACCGCAAAAAGCGCAAAGGGCGCAAAAAAAATTCAGCTCGCACTTCGTGGTGAATTTGGATTTCGTTTTCAAAGAATGTTGATGGCCCGAGCGGGCCAGATAATTTCCCGGAGGGGCGATTTATGGTGATGGCAGAAAGATACGGCATTCCGTCGACTACAATAATTAGCTTGATGGCCAATTGGCAGGTGCCGTTTCGCAACGTGCAAAAGGGCGATCGCTTGTTGATCATGACCGACGATGCCATGGACCCGATGGTTTGGCAGTCGGCGATGGCGGCGTTGAATGCCCGCGGCGCGGAGGTGACGCTGGCGTTGTACCCGCGCCGTACTTATCACTGCGGCGATCCGTCAGCGATGGCGGTTTCGGCGGCCAAAGAGGCTGATGTCGTCGTCGCGTTGACGACCACGGCGCTCAACAGCGGTACGCCGGGGCTGCGCGCGATTCGCGCCGAAGGCGGCGGCAGCGGACGCACGCCGATCTGGCTGATGGAAGAACTCACCGCGGAAATTATCACCGAAGGCGGCGGCCGCGCGACGGTCGAAGACCTGGAACAGATTTGCGACTTGCAGCGGCGCATCGGCGAGGTCTACGATCATGGCAAGAAAATTCATGTCACTTCGCCGGCCGGCAGCGATTTAGTCGCGGATATTTCCGGCATGCCGCCAGGCTATTTTGCCGAACGATGGCGCAAACTGCCGTTCGAGAGAAACGCTAAAACTGGCAAGCTGGGTGGCGGCACTTGGCCCTTCGGCGAAATTCATATCGAACCGGTGCCGGGAACCGCCAACGGCAAAATCGTCTGGGATACGACATCGCATTATCCCTCGGGGCTGTGGCGCGATCCGGTGACCTTGACGATCAAGAACGGTAAGGTGACGGCCATCGATGGCGGCTCGGAGGCGGATCAGGTGCGCTGGTATCTTGAGACTTACAGCGACGAAGTTTCCTGGTTGGTCGGCGGCGAAATCGCCGTCGGCACCAATCATCGCTGCTGGGCGCCCATGGGCTTGATGCGCAATGACAAGAAAGCCTATGGCGCCATGCATTTCGGCATCGGCCACGGCGCCGACCGCGGCCAGGTGAATAGTAAAATGCGCTTAGAGGGAATCGCCCGGCGGGTGACGTTTGTCGTCGACGACAACAAAGTGATCTGCGAGAACGGGCAGTTCAAAGTGTGAGTGTGGTGTCGAATTCGGATTCATTCATCACGAAGACGCGAAGGGCACGAAGTTCGGAAAGGAGAGAAAACTTTTCTTAACTTCGTGTCCTTCGTGCCTTCGTGGTAAAAAAGTCTTTCTCGCAAGGTAGCGATAATCGATTAACGAGCTTGATATAAAATTTATGGAATTTCCGATCAATCCGCCGATTGGCTAACGAGTTAGAAGAAAAGAAACCGAGCGCTTCGTTTCCGGCACCGGCCGCTACGTCGACGATCTGCTGCCGGCGGGAACGCTGCACGTTTCGTTCGTGCGCAGCTCCTGCGCCCATGCGCGGATTAAATTCATCGACGTCGAAGCGGCGCGGACCATGCCCGGCGTGCGCGCGGTTTACACCGGCGCGGACATTGCGCAGCATGTCAAACCGCTGCGCGTCGGCGGCAGTTCGGTGCTGCGGCCGGTGAAGCTCTATCCGCTGGCGGTGGATAAGGTGCGCTATTTTGGCGAGCCGCTTGCGGCGGTGGTCGCCGACGACCGCTATCTCACCGAAGACGCCGTCGACATGGTTTCGGTGCAGTACGAAATGTTGCCGACGTTGGTGGATGTCGAAGCGGCGATGGAACCGGGCGCGGCGTTGGTCCATGAAGAGGCCGGCAGCAACGTCGTTTACAAATATCACTTCGCCACCGACGGTATCGACAATGTTTTTGCCGACGCCGATATTATCATCAAAGAAAAAATCCGCAGCCATCGGATCACCGCTTGTCCCATCGAGCCGCGCGCTTATCTGGCGTCGTTCAATAAAGAAGAAGACAGCTTGACCATGTGGTCGGCGACGGCCAATCCGCACTCGCTGCGCGGCCGCATCGCCGATATTCTTAGCTTCCCCGAAGGCAAGATCCGCGTCATCGCGCCGGATGTCGGCGGATCGTTCGGTGTGAAAATTCAAACCTACCAAGAAGAATTGCTGTTGCCCTATCTGTCGCGGGAATTCGGCCGGCCGGTCAAATGGTGCGAGACCCGGGTCGAACATATGCGCAACGGCCGCCATGGGCGCGATCAGATTCACTACATTGAAATGGCGCTCAAAAACGACGGCACCATGTTGGCGATTCGCGACAAGATCATCGCCGACATGGGCTCGACTTACACCGTCGATCATTCGATTCAAGCGGCGGCGCTGTACATGACCGGCGTTTACCAAATTCAAAACTACGAAGTGAACGCCGTCGGCGTCGCGACCAACAAGACCACCCACGGCTCGCTGCGCGGCATCGGCAAGGCCGACGCTTCTTACATTCTCGAGCGGCTGGTCGACATCGCGGCGCGGCAATTGAAGATCGATCCCATCGACATTCGGATGAAAAATTTTATTCCCAGCGAGGCGTTTCCTATCGCAACGTCACCGGCGCGCTCTACGACAGCGGCCAGTATCATCTGGCGATGAAGCGCACGGCGGAAATGGCGGACTACACTCAACTGCGTAAAGAACAGTTGGAACTGCGCAAGCAAGGAATTTTCCGCGGCATCGGCGTCGCCTTCGTGATGGAGCCGACGAGTTCCAGCCGGATTCATGCCACCGGCGGTTACGCGTCGTGCCGGCTGCGCATCGATCCCTCGGGAGCGGCGACGGTATTTTCCAGCATGGGCGAGCAGGGCCAAGGCCACGAGACGACGCTGGCGCAGATCGTCGCCAGCCAAACCGGCATTCCCTTTGACAAGATCACCGTGATTCACGGCGATACCTTGCCGACGCCCTACGGTTTCGGCACCGGTAGCAGCCGCTCTTCGGTCGTGCTCATGCCGTCGGCGTGGGTGGCGGGTAAACTGATGCGCGACAAAATCCTCGGCATCGCCGCGCGGCAATTAAAAGTAGCGCCGGAGAATTTACAGATCGGCGATGGCAAAGTGTTCGCCAAAGAAAATAGCGAGCAGTCGATCGCGGTGATGGAAATCATTCGCACCGCCTACGGCGCGATTCATTTGCTGCCGGAAAACATGGAGCCGGGTTTGGAAGTGACCGGCTACTTCATCAATCCCAATATCGATTACACGCCGGACGACAAAGGGCGCATGAACACTTTTTCCAGCTATCCCTACGCGGCGGTGATCGCGCTGGTCGATGTCGACATCGAAACCGGCATGATCAAGATCGTCAAGTATTTCACCGTTCATGACTGCGGCAACATGATCAATCCGCAGATCGTCGACACTCAGCAGCAGGGTTCGATCATGCAAGGCATCGGCGCGGCGCTCTACGAAGAGCTGCGCTACGACGAAGACGGTCAACTTTTGTCGTCGACCTTCATGGACTATCGCTTGCCGTCGGCGGAGGAAGTGCCGGAGCTGCACTTGGAACATATCATCACGCCCAATCCGTTCACGCCGCTGGGCGCCAAGGGCGCGGGCGAGACCGGCATGCTCGGACCGCCGCCGGCGTTGTGCAGTGCGGTGGAAGATGCCTTGAGTCCCTTCGGCGTGAAGGTGCGGGAGACGCCGCTGACGCCGGATCGAATTTTGAATCTCATCGAGAAAGCGCAGGCAACGTAAAGCAATGGCCAAGGCAATTTCTTTAACTGTAAACGGCAAACCGTACTCGGGCGAGGTGGAGTCGCGGACACTGCTCGTGCATTTTTTGCGCGACGGGTTGCGTTTGACCGGGACGCACGTCGGCTGCGTGGTCGGACGCTGCGGCGCCTGCACGGTGATGTGGAACGGCACGGCGGTGAAGTCGTGCATGGTTTTCGCCGTGCAAGCCGACGGCGATGAAGTTACCACCGTCGAAGGCTTGGTTCAGGATAAACGATTGCATCCGTTGCAAGAAGCGTTCTGGAAAAACGACGCGGTGGAGTGCGGCTACTGCACGCCGGGCATGTTGATGTCGGCCTACGGTTTATTGAGCAAAGAAAGCAACCCGACGGAGGAGCAAATCAAAAAAGCGATCTCCGGCAATCTGTGCCGTTGCACGGGCTATGGCAATATCGTCGCCGCGATCAAAGAGGTGGCGAGCCACTTCGTGGATTCCAAATGACAAATCTCAAATTTCAAAATTTTGAATCTGGAATCTGAAATTTGTAATTATGAGCGGAGCGAACATGGTGAGCATTCTCAAAGATATTGCCATCGATGGCGTGAAAATTGTGCCCTGCCGCATCGCCATGGGCAATCGCGGCGTGGTTAAATCTTTTCTCGTCGCCGGCGACGATCATCGGGTGATCTTGGTCGACACTGGCGCGTCGGACGCCGACGCTGACATTATAATGGACGCCATCAAGGACATGGATCACAAACATGCGGATTTGAAACTCTGTGTGCTGACCCATCGCCACGGCGATCACACCGGCGGTTTGAAGAAACTCAAAAAGACGCTCAAATTCGAAGTCATGGCCCATGAGCTCGACATGCCGGCGATCCAGCAAGCGACCGGCTACGACGTCGAACATATCGTCCAAGGCGGCGAAAGATTGCCCGACTGCGGCGGCATCAACGTGATTCATACGCCGGGCCATACCGCGGGCCATATCAGTCTGCATCTCCCGCGCATCAAGACCATGATCGCGGGCGACGCGATCGTCAGCGCCGGCGAGCATTTGATGGTATCGCCGACCTATCTGTCCTCCGACCCGCAAGCGGCGCATGAAAGTGTTCGGCGCCTGATTGGTATGAATCTGGATCTGGAGCGGCTGCTGGTGGGGCATGGCGACGATGTTTACTTTGGCGCTAAAGAAAATATCGCGCGCATCTTCGCCGGTCCGCGGCCATAGCTTGTGGAGCTATTTTAAGAGATAAACCGCGGACGCGATTCGGGAAATCTTATGCAGCGAAAATTTATTGCGATTGCTTTGTTTTTGCAGTTTATCAGCCCAGCGGCGTTCGGCGCCGAAGCGCTGAAAAAAATCCGCATCGCCTCCAAAGCGCCAGGCGAATCGCTGGTGCCCTATCTGATTTCTCAGCGTCTGGGTTTTTACCGTGAAGAAGGTTTAGACGTTGACGTGATCGTCACCCGCGGCACGGTGACCACGCAGGTGGTGCTGAGCGGCGCGGTGGACTATGGCAACGGCGGGTCGATTCCAGCGATTCTCGGCGGCGCGCGCTTGAAGATCAGTCAAGTGAGCACCGACAAGCCTTCGCAATACTTAGTCGTCTCGCCCAAGATCACCAACGTTAAACAATTAAACGGCAAGACCATCGCAATCTCCGATGCCTCGGGCAATTCGACATTGCTGTTTCGCGAACTGCTCGGCAAAAACGGCGTCGCCATCGAAACGGTACAGATGCGCGCCCTGGGCGAACCGTCGGTGCGCTTCGGCGCCATGCTTTCCGGCACGGTGGACGCGACGATGATCTCCATTGCCATGGCCAAACAGCTTCAGGCCAAGGGCTTTCGTATTCTCGCCTACAGCGGCGATTACGTTTCGTCCCTCAGCGCCAATCTGGAAACCGCCGATGACAAACGTCAAAACGCGCCGGAGGAGGTTTATCGCGTCGTCAAATCGACCCTCAAAGGACATATGTATTTCCATCGCAACGTCAATGAGTCGGTGAAATTTTTAATGGAGGTTCTGCGGCTCAAAGATTTCAACGAGGCGAAAGAAATTTGGCGCGAGCGCGACAAGCAGGTTTCCGAGCTCGCCGCCATCGGCCGGGCGAGCGAAGAAGTGATGACTTCCAACATCGAGCGCGTGCAGGTGCAGATGAAAGCGGTGGGCGCGCCGAGCCGGATCAAGACTCCGGTGACCCTCGATCAGGTTTACGATTTTAGCTTCGTCAAAAAAGCTTACGAGGAACTGCGCGCCAGCAAGTGGGACCCGATGCGCTACGAGTACAGCAAGAAAGCGATGTGACCATGTATCCAGCGAGTTTTGAATATTTACGGCCGAGGGGCGTGGCCGAAGCGCTGGCGCTGTTGCGCCAGCATGGCGACGACGCGAAAATTTTAGCCGGCGGCCAGAGTTTGGTGCCGATGATGAAACTGCGCGTGGCGCGGCCGAAATATTTGATCGACATTCATCGCATTAGCGATTTGAGCTACATCCGCGAGGATGCGGGCGTGCTTCGTATCGGTGCGATGACGCGCCATATCGAAATCGAAGAGTCGGCGCTGGTAAAAAATACTTTGCCCATGCTCGCCGAGGCGGCGAGCGAGATCGGCGACGCGCAGGTGCGCAACCGCGGCACCATCGGCGGCGGCTTGGCCGAGGCCGATCCGTGCGGCGATTACGGCGCGGCGGCGTTGGCGCTCAATGGTCAGTTGAAATGCCTCAGCCCGCGCGGCGAGCGCATGATTCCCGCCGCGGAATTTTTCACTTTCGCGTACAGCACGGTATTGGCGTTTGATGAAATTCTCACCGAAGTGATTTTGCCGTTGCCGGACCAGTGCAGCGCGGGAGTTTACGTGAAGCTCGAACGGGTCGCCGGCGACTTCGCCATCGCCAGCGCCGCGGTGCAGTTGAGTCTGGATAAACGCGGCGCATGCAGCGCCATCGGCATTGGCGTCACCGGCGGCCATTCGGTGCCGACCAAAGGCGTTGCCGTCGAAGCGTTACTGCGCGGCAAAAAAATTACCCGAGAGCTGATCGAGCAGGCGGGCGCCTTGATTCAACAAGGCACCGAGCCCATCGAAGACATGCGCGGCTCGGCGGCCTACAAAACCAAAGCGCTCGGCGCGATCTTGCGCCGTTCGATCGCCGAAGCGCTGCGTCGGGCAGAGGCGAAGCGGTCGACGTAAACGGGCAGAAAGTTTTTTTGGCGGGTTGTCAGCTTACATGAGAGGAGTCTTCACCACGAAGGTCACGAAGGACACGAAGGTTTCGGATAATTGGAACTCCGAACTTCGTGTCCTTCGTGCCTTCGTGGTGAATTCGACTTTGTTCATTCTTGCCTCGCTCGGCACTGCGTCATATGCCACGCAGACGGCGGCGCCGCTCGCCAACGTTACCATCGCTTACACTTCGGTTTCGCCGCAGTACGCGCCGGTGTGGATCGCCAAGGAGGCGGGCTTGTTCAGAAAGAACGGTGTCAATGCCCAGCTGGTTTACATGCGCGGTGGGATCATCGCCACTCAGGCGTTGGTGAGCAATGACGTGCAGTTCATCAATGCCGGCGGCGGCGGAGTGGTCGATGCGATGCTCGGCGGCGCGGATATTTTCATCGTCGCCAGTCCGATCAATCAAGAGCCGCAGGTGTTGGTGGCGCGCCGCGAAATAAATGATATCGCCCAGCTCAAAGGCAAAAAGTTAGCGGTCAACAGTCTTGCCGGTCCGGCGATGTTGTCGCTGAAGATGATTCTCGCCGCCGCCGGCCTTGACCCCGAGCGCGATGTCAGCTACCTAGCCACCGGTCCGAGCGGCAGCCGTTTCGGCGCGCTGCAATTAGGCCAGGTGGACGCGACCCCGTTGGCACCGCCGTTTACTTTGGCGGCGCGCAAAGCCGGTTACACATTTTTCGAAAATATTCCGGCCATGAAAGATTCGGAATTACCCAACGGGGCGCTGATCACCAGCAGAAAATATTTCGACGCCGAGCCGACGGTGAGCGAGGCGGTGATCAAGTCGGTGATCGAAGGGATTCATTTCTACAAGAGCGAGCGCGTCAAAACCACGGCGATCATGAAAAAATATATGCAGCTGGAAAACGCCGAAGAGCTGCTGGAGACTTACAATTTCTACGTCAAACTGCTCGCCGAAAAACCCTATCCTTCGGCCAAGGGCATTCAGACGATTCTCGATTGGTCGAAACGGGCGGATGCCAAAAAGGCCAGCCCGGCGCAGTTCATTCAGACCAAGGTTATCGAAAAGTTGGACAAGCAAGGATTTATCGACGGACTGTATCGGCGTTAAGGCCGAGTGAAATTGTCGCATCGGCAAGGGGCGTCTCGCCCTTGCCCAGGTCGGCTGAAAAGGTAATTCACATGGAAGAGCGTTGGCCCTGGGAAGATGAAAAATCCGCAGCGATCGATCCGCACGCGCAGCAGTGCGCCGAAGAAGCGTTCAAAAATAAACTGCCCCACGTGATCAAGCCGTTGGCGGTGCAGGGCACGGTGATGGGCAAGAGCAGCCCGCACCAGACCGGCGATATCGTTTGCTACGATTATCTCAAGCGCGCGCCGCTCTACGATCTGACCGGCCATTTTTCCGATATCAAACCGAAAGCGCCGGTGCGCGGCGCCC
This sequence comes from Deltaproteobacteria bacterium, assembly GCA_009692615.1. NCBI lineage: Bacteria > Pseudomonadati > Myxococcota > Myxococcia > Deltaproteobacteria bacterium. Next base: position 18,239 of record SHYW01000038.1, read on the forward strand.
ATCGCCATATTAGCGCGCCGACTTTGTTCTGCGTCAGCGGGCGGGGCTGGGAAGGCAACGACGGCAAGATTTACTGGTTCAATACTTACGACATGCTGGTGGTGCCGCCGTTCACGATTCATCAACATGGCGGCGATGAGCAGATCGGCGCGGAGATTTTCGTGCCCCAGAGCCGGATGTTCAGTCTGCTCGGTTTGACCAAGCGCGAGCAGATCAAGTTTGGCGAGAAGCCAACCTTTTCGCAAAATACCGAGCCGCTTTACGATGACGAAAAGAAGCTGATTGGCTACCGGATTAAAAAAGGCGTGCTCGGCATCAAAGAAGATATCGACGTGATGCTCGGCGCCGATCAAGAGACCGAAGCGGTGTTTCAGGGCCGCAAGAACGCCGAACCGTGGCAGGGGCCGGTGGCTAACACCTACGACCGCTATTTGAAGATGTTCCAAGACGAAGGCTGTTTTTGCAATGACCTAACCCATGTGGTGGCATTTGAAGATCAACCCTGGGAATGGTCCCGCCAGGGCAAGCTCAAATGGTTCACTCATCCCGAGATGAACAGCGCGGCGCGCCGGTTGTGGCTTTACATGCAGGAAATTGCCGCCGGCACCCGGTCGGGAAAGCACCGCCACATGATGGAAGAACAGATTCTGGTGCTGCGCGGCCGCGGCCACGACGTTCACGACGGCCAGCGCTGGAACTGGGAGCGCGGCGATCTGATCAACATCCCGGCGATGACCGAGCACCAACATTTCAATGACGACGATCGCGACCCGGCGCTATTTTTGGTGTCGATGCCGAGCGTCAGCGCCGATCTTGGGCTGGGCGGCATCGTGCAGATCGAAGATGCGCCGGATTACGCCGATCATTCCGGCTCGGAGTGAAAGGAATTCACTTCAGAGATCCTAGGACGGCAACGCCGCAACCGAATGGGAAAGAGTTATTCACCATGAAGGCCATGGTTCGATTGTGCTCACCACATGTGACGAGTACGAAGTTCGAAAAATTATTTATCCGGACCCTTCGTGTCCTTCGTGGTGAGAGGGTATTTTTCATTGAGCACCGCAACTTGGGAACAGTGGCGTAAAAAATTAGCGCAGGCTGCACAAATTGGCGACTATTCGAAGCAAACCGCCAACCAACGGGTCTCGGCCTGAACCCCGTCGGTTCCCGTAACATGAAACTAGCGGTCTTGAGATATCTTTTGATATCTCCAAAGGGATGCTCGGCCCGTATCTTCTTACGATCATAGATCTCCTTGGATGCTTCATCCTGTCTACGATTCGAATTTGAGCTTGTCGTGTTAATGGGCGAACCGAACGATCTTTTACCGCAACTTGGCCGTGGTGCACACCCCGTAATGTGGCCAGCCCTGACAGCAGCTTCGCCCTTTTCTTAACCTCGTTTTTAGCATATCCATACGATAATTCGTTTGCCAAATTCTAATCTCGAATGAATTGTGAACTCTCCACCTTCACCGTAAAGAGCTCGAAGTACGCCAATAGGGATTCGAGATTTGTCGGGGCAACCCCCTGTGGTAGTCCTTCCGAAGGGGGTTGCAATTGCGTCAGGCGATTTTCCCTGCTAATTCACATTACCAACTATGAAAGACGAACTCGCTCGACGACTGGTGCAAAGTCTCAAGGACGCTGGGATTAATTTCGTCACTTATCTTCCCGAGACGCGCTTGAGTCAGATCGTGCCGTTGATTCGTGACGATCCCGACATGGAACTGATCGCCGTGGCTAATGAGTCGGAGGCGATCACCATCGCCGCCGGCGCGACGCTCGGCGGCAAGCAGGCGGCGGTGTACATGGAAAACACCGGCATCTATACTTCCTGTTATCCCTTGGTTACGGTGGGCAAGCAGTTGGGCGTGCCGCTCTTGCTGGTGATCGCCTATCTCGGCGGCGTGCCCGACTTGCGCAATAGTTTTCTCTACGCCACCATCGGCAAACATTCGATTCCCGTGCTTGATGGCGTCGGTATCGACCATGCGCTGATCGAAGACGGCGCGAAACTCGAAATCAAAATCAAAGACGCGGTGCGGGCGGCCAATTCTTTGCGCGCGCCCTACGCACTCTTGTTCGCCGGGGAGTTTTCCGAATGATTCGCTACGAATGTTTACAATTGCTGGCGACTAAGATGACCGATCAATTAGTGGTGACATCGCAAAGCGGTCAGCGCATTGAGTGGTCGCATCTGTCGCGCCATGAAGGCAATTTGTTGGTCGGCATGATGGGCTGCGCCATCGGCGTCGCCACCGGCTTGGCGCTCGCGCTACCGCATCGCAAAGTCATCGCGCTCGATTCCGACGGCAGCGTGCTGTTGTCTTTGTTCAACTTGCCGACGCTGGGCAACTTGCAGCCGAAAAATTTGATCGTCTACGTGTTCGACAACGGCGTCTACAGCGGCAGCCGCATCAGTTATCCGACGGCGACTTCGGGCAACACCGATCTCGCCGCCATGGCACGCGGCGCGGGTATTAAAAACGCGCAGACGATCCGCGACTTCGATGAGTTTAAAAAATCCGGCGTCGACGCTTTGACTCGCAATGAGCTCGGCTTCTTCGTCTGCAAAGTCGACGAGAGCTTGATGCACCGCGAGATTCCCCGGCCCAATACCGATCTGGCTGAAAACAAGTACACCTTCGTGCGTTATCTCGAACGGACCGAAGAGCGGGCGATTCCGTTCGTCGGGCGCGGCTAATTTTCATTCATTAGGAGAGTATCATGGGAAAATATTTTCGCCGTTTGGCGTTGGCTCTGATTTTAGTTGTCATTAGTCAGTTGTCGGTTGACGCGCAGGAGTACAAGGACAAGACGCTGACTATCGTCGTCGGTTATTCGCCCGGCGGTTCCTTCGATCTGTACGCGCGGGTGATCGCGCGCTACATCGGTCGCTATTTGCCGGGCAATCCCAACCGCATCGTAGAGAACATGACCGGCGCCGGCGGCATCATCGCCGCCAATCATCTCTACAATCGCGTCAAGCCCGACGGTTTGACTATCGGCGGGTGGGCCTCGCCGCTGGTGTTGCAACACATCATGGGCAACGACGCAGCGCAATTCGACGGCCGCAAGTTCGGCTATCTCGGCGTGCCGAGTCCCTACGACACGGTGTGCACGTTCAACCAGCAGAGCGGCATTACCAAAATGGACGATTGGATCAACGCCAAGCGGCCGCAAAAGATTTCCACCATCGGCCCCGGAACCAGCACCTCGGACATTCCCAAACTGCTCAAAGCCGCGCTCAATTTGCCGATGGACGTGATCGACGGCTACAAAGGCGGCGCCGACGCGCGCTTGGCGGTGGAGTCGGGCGAGGTCGACGGCTACTGCGGCTCGTGGGGCACGGTGGAGACGGTATGGCGCAGCGCCTACGACAGCAAAAAAATCGTCCCGGTATTGCAAGCGTCGTTGAAGTCGTTGCCAAAGTATAAACAGATCCCGTCGGCGATCAGTTACGCCAAGAGCGAAGAGGCGCGTGAACTTCTCACCATCGCCGACAACGTGCATGTGGTGCAGTTTCCATTCACCGTGCCGCCCGGCATGGCAAAGGAGCGGCTCGAATCGTTGCAGCGCGCGTTCATGCGGACATTGAAAGACCCCGATCTCATCGCCGAAGCGAAGCGCGCCCAGCTCGATGTCGACCCGTTGGACGGCCCGACCATCGCGAAAACCTTAAGCGGACTTTACGATCTGAAACCGGCGACGGTGGCGCGGTTGAAGGATATTTTGTTGCCGAAGAAAAAATAAAAACATGATCGCGTCGGAGATGACGGAGAATGTCTTGTAGGGGCGCAGCATGCTGCGCCCCTACACAGGAAGTGATGTCGATCCGGTACAATCTGCAAATTGCAATCGCCATCAAGTTTGCGGTGATTTTGTTTCTTTGCGCCGCGTTGCGCGAAAGCGACGCCGCCGAGCGTCCCCGCGAGCGCGTGCGCATCGGGGTGTCGTCGAAGTCCATCGGCTTCTTCGATATTTGGGTGGCGCATGAAAAAGGTTTTTTTCGCAAGTATGGATTCGATTCCGAAGTCATCACCATGCGGCCGAATCTTTCCGTGGTCGCGGTGCAGGCGGGGGAGATCGATTACACGATGATGACCAGCACGGCGATTCGCTCGGCGGTGAAAGGTTTGCCGCTCAAGCTGGTCACCATCGGCCTCAAGTCTTCATTCCACGCTTTGGTCGGCCGCGAGAGTTTCAAATCGGCGGCGGAGCTCAAAGGCAAGAAGATCGCGATCTCCAACGTCGGCGCGACGGATGATTTAGTCGCCCGGGCGATCTTGCAGAAAGCCGGCCTCGATCCGCGCCGGGATGTCGCGATGATGTCGGTGGGCGCGTCGGAGACGCGCTTTCAATCGTTGATCTCCGGTCAGATGGACGCGGCGACGTTATCGTTGCCGCATTCGGTGTTGGCCAAGCAGCAAGGTTTCCGCTTTCTCGGCACCGCCGGCGACGTCCTGCACGTTCCCTTCACCGGTTTGTCGACCAGCACGGCAAAAATTCAGCGCGACCGTGAAGCGATCAAGCGGATGATTCAAGCGCAGATGGAATCGATGCGCTGGATCAAAAATCAGAAGAGCGACGCGATTCAGTTCCTGCGCCAGTTCTTCGGCACCGACGAGTCCACCGCCGTCGAATCCTACAACGTCTACGCGCCGCTAATCATCGACGACGTACGCGTCACCGCGGAGGCGGTGCGGGCGATCCTAGATTCCGAAGGCGCGACGAATATTCTTTGGACGCAAGTGGCGGATGCGTCGTTGGTGGAGGAAGTGTTGCAGAAGGGCCGGTAAGTTTGTCGCTTCCTCAATGACTTTCAACTTAAAATTCTTTCGACCTATCCTATGGGCTTTGGACGAAGAAATCATTAACCACGAAAAGCACGAAACACACGAAAATAAGATCCAGAAACTTCCGACCTTTCGTGTCGTTCGTGTGTTTTGTGGTTGATTTCCGATGGGTCCGAGCTGAGTCTTTGCTGATCCAAGCAATTTACGGCTTGATCACCGCCTTCACCGGATACAGCCCGGGAATCTCGCCGCCGACGGCGCGGATGCATTTTTCGGTTTCGTCTAAAGAAAACTGGTGGGTAACCATTTGTTGGACGGGAAACTTGCTCGCTTGGATGGCGTTCATGGCGATTTCCGTCGCGTCGTTGTCGGTGGTGAAGGCGCCTTGGAAACGGATTTGGCGGCGCACGATCAAATTTACATTTAACGGCACGTCGACGCCGTCGCGTGTAAGGCCGCCGACCACCAATGTTCCCAACGTGCGCACGCATTCCACTGAAGTTTTGATCGCTTGGACGTTGCCGGAAACGTCGACGGCGACATCGACCAGTTCGCCGTCGGTTTCTGCTTTGATCACTTCCAAGACATTTTCCTTCTCGACATCGATCGTCCGTGTCGCGCCGAACTTTTTCGCGACTTCCAACCGTTCGGCGTCGCGGCTCATGCCGGTGACGAATATTTTCGCGGCGCCGGCGGTTTTCGCCGCAAAGGTGCAGGCGAGTCCTTGTTGCCCAGGCCCTTGGATCAGCACGCTGTCGCCCATCTTGACGCCGCCCTGGCGGATCGCCCATTGAAAACCGTTGGCCATCACGGCGCCGATCAGCACTGCGGCTTCCGCTGGCAAGTCGTCGCTGACTTTGGTGACGAGAATATCCGGCACGAGGTAAAGATAGTCGGCGAAGCCGCCGTACAGATGCGGTGGATTGGCGCAAGTCGTCTGGCCGCCGTAGCCGATGCGCGCTTTGCAGAAGCGCGCGGCGCCGCGCCGGCAGTGGGCGCAGCGGCCGCAGCCTTTGGCGCCTTTCATGATAATTCTGTCGCCTTCCTTGATGCCGTGGATTTGCGCGGCTTCTTTGCCGAGTTTTTCGACCCGGCCAAGGATTTCGTGGCCGAGAATTAGAGGATACGGCATGCCGCTTTTGCCGCCGTGGAGATATTTGAAATCCGAACCGCAGACGCCGCCCATTTCCACTTTGACCAAGCCGCCGTCGGCGGGAATATCTGGGATCGGATATTCGCGGATTTCTAATTTGTCCGGACCGAGTAATGTCGCGCCGCGGCTGGTTGCTGCCATGGATCACCTCCGAAGTTTTGTGCGATTGTTACGGCAATCGACGTGCGGGCGTCAAGTCAAATTGGATCGGAGAATTCACCACAGAGGGCCTAGCGCGGCATAGCCGCAACCAAAGACTGGACTCGGATTATTTAACCGCAAAGAACGCAAAGTACGCAAAACGGATGTAGGGGCGACCGGCTGGTCGCCCTTCGGATCGGCTACAAGCAAAATTTGCGCAAGCCGCGGAAATTATCATGGATAGTAGTACAGAGTTCACAGAGTCGGATTCGGAATGTTTCTCGCGAAGGCGCAAAGACGCCAAGTTCGGAAATTTAGTTTTCTTCCCTTTGCGTACTTTGCGTTCTTTGCGGTGAAACATCCTTATCTCATCCGTTACTGATTCACCGGGCAACAACCGCTTGCTTGACAGACACGGAACTTTGCTTTTAGATCATTTACATCAGAAAGCTTCCCGGCCCGATGGGGCGATGGAGGAAAAAAGTTATGGCAGAGATCGTCATCGGTGTTGGCACTTCGCATAGTCCGCAGTTGAGCATTCGTGCGAAGGACTGGACAAAACTGCTCGGAGACAAAGACAAAACCGATCCGCGGCTCAACTATCAGGCCTTGCTGCAGAAGGCCAAGCCGGGCTTGGAGAAGGAGTTGACCGAAGACAAGTTTCGCGAGAGGGACCAGGCTTGTCTCGCGGGAATCAAAGTCTTGGGTGATGCGCTTGCAGCTGCCAAGCCGGATATCGTTGTCGTCTTCGGCGACGATCAGCAGGAACAATTTCACGACGATAATATGCCGATGTTCGCGATCTATCACGGCAAAGGTTTGCCAGTAGTGCGGCATAACAATTTGCGTCCGGCGGCATGGAAAGAAGCCGAGGAGAAAGGCTGGGCCGAGACCGCGCCGGAGTATGAAACCGCCGCGGATCTGGCCGATCACTTGATTTGCGCCCTCACCGACGCCGAGTTCGATATCACGCGTTGCAACAAGCTGCGCGCCGAGATCGGTGTCGGCCACGCTTTCAGTTTTCTCTATCGCCGTGTGCTGCCCGGCAGCAGGGTGCCGATGGTGCCGATGATGGTCAACACTTACTATCCACCCAATCAACCGACGCCCAAGCGCTGCTACAACTTCGGCCAAGCGGTGCGCAAGGCGATCGAATCTTGGGATACCAACAAACGGGTCGCGCTGATGGCGTCGGGCGGCTTGAGTCACGTCGTCATCGACGAAGAGATCGACGCCATGGTGATCGACGGTTTGAAAAATAAAAAGCCCGAGGTGCTGTTTCAACTACCGCGGCAAAAACTCAAAGGCGGCACTTCGGAAATCTTGAACTGGGTGGCGCTGGCTGGCGCGATGGAACAGCGCGAGCTGAAATATTTGGAATACGTCACTACCTATCGTTCGCCAGCGGCGACTGGCTGCGGGATGGGGTTCGCGTATTGGATTTAGGATCAGGAAAAATTAACCGCAAAGAACGCAAAGTACGCAAAGAAAATCTGTAGGGGCGAAAAATCTTTCGCTCCTTCTGGTCATGGCAAAATCGTTTGGTGAACTGGAAAGAAACTAATCAATGGCGCGTGAACCGATTATTGAAAGATTGATCAAGCTCGACAGCTGCGCGGTTTCGGATGCCTTGGACAGTTTGAGTTTGAAAGGCGCAACTTGGGGTGTGCGGCCGCAGTGGCCGTGCCCGAAGATCGCCGGTCGCGCGGTGACCATGAAGATCAAGCCGGCGGGATTGCAGCAGCCGACGCAGCATTTGGGCACGGCGCCCATTGAAGCGGCGCAGCCGGGCGACGTGATCGTCATCGACAACGGCGGCAAGTTGGAATTTTCCTGCTGGGGCGGACTGCTGGCGCTTTCCGCCAAGCTCAAAGGCGTGAGCGGCGTGGTGATCGACGGCGCGTCGCGCGATATCGACGAAGCGCGCGAGTTGGAATTTCCCGTCTACGCGCGCAGCGTGGTGCCGATGACCGCGCGCAATCGCGTGGTGCAGGAATCTTACAATCAAGAAATTCAATTCGCCGGCGTGCAATGCTATCCCGGAGATTTGGTTTTAGCCGATGGCAGCGGCATTATTATTATTTCCAAGGAAAAAGAAAACGAAGTCGTCGCCGCGGCGGAAACGATTTACGCCAAGGAACAAGAGATGGCCGCGGGAATCCGCAAGGGTTATTCCGGCCGCGAAATGCTCGAGAAGCTCGGCTACGAGCAGATGTTGAATAAGAAATAGGAGATTTATTTTCACATGGACGCGGTGGTCGAAGGATTCAGAAAACTTTCGGTGGCGGCGGTGTCGGATGCCATGGACCGGCTCGGTGTGGTCGGCCAATGCTTGGGTATTCAGTCGATCAATCAAGGCAACAAGATGGCCGGGCGCGCGTTCACGATCAAGTATATTCCCTGCGGCGTCGTCAAGGGCACGGTGGGCGATTACATCGACGACATTCCGCCCGGCGATGTGGTTGTACTCGACAATGCCGGCCGCTTGGACTGCACGGTGTGGGGCGATATTCTCACCGCCGTCGCGCATAAGCGCGGTGTCGGCGGCACCGTGGTCCACGGTGTGTGCCGTGACGTGGCGCGCAGCTTCGAATTGAGATATCCGATTTTCAGCCGGGCGAAATACATGCGCACGGGCAAAGACCGAGTGGAAGTCGACGGAATGAACGTCCGGGTTTCCCTCGGCGAAGTTCAAATTCAGCCGGGCGACATCATGCTCGGCAGCGACGACGGCGTGCTGGCGGTGCCGAAGGAAAAAGAGCAAGAGATTTTGGCGCTGGCGGAGTCGATCTCGGTAGCCGAAGATAAAATCTTGCAGTCAGCGCTCACTGGCATGCGTTTGGATGAAGCGCGCAAGATTCACAAGTACCATGAGCTGCAACGCAAAGCGTAGAAGCGATCATGCTGACAACTGAAGAAAACATTCTGTTGACGCAAGTGGGACGGGGCACGCCGTGCGGCGAGCTGTTGCGCCGCTATTGGCATCCGGTTGCCGCAGCCGCAGAGTTAACCGAAGAGAAACCCATTCGCGCCGTCAAAATTCTCGGCGAAGAGTTAGTCGTCTATCGCGACAAGAAAGGTAATTACGGTTTAGTCGGCGAGCATTGCCCGCATCGTTTGGCTTCCCTCGCCTATGGCCGCGTCGATGAGCAGGGGATTCGCTGTCCCTATCATGGTTGGAAGTTTGACGGCTCGGGTAAGTGCTTAGAACAACCCGCGGAACCGGCGGACGGTACATTCAAAGATCGCATCAAACATGTCGCCTATCCGGCGCAATATCTTGGCGGCTTGATTTACGCCTATCTCGGTCCCGCGCCGGCGCCGCTGCTGCCGCGCTGGGATGTTTTGGTTTGGGAACATGGCAAACGTTGGATAGTCAAAGAGTCGGTGATCGAATGCAACTGGCTTCAGCCGATGGAGAACTCCGTCGACCCGTCACATTTGTTTTGGCTGCACGGCGACACGGCGCATTTGGCGCCGCGGGTGAAAACCTATGCCGAGAAGCATGAGTTTATTCGCTTCGAGTACGGCATTAAGAAACGGCGCACGACCCAGCCGCTAGCCACCGGCGGCAAACCCGAGGTCGACGAACATCCGCTATTATTTCCGTCAGTGCTACGCCACGTCGCGCCGTTCGATGAAGGGAAGTTGGTGCGCCATAATTTGCAGATACGCGTACCTATCGACGATCATCATACTCAAGTGTTTCGCGCCAACTTTGTTCCATCGGAGACCGAGCGCTCGCCGGCCGACGCGCCGGTGCCGTTTCGCTTCACGCCGCTCAAAACTGCCCCGCGTGAGTACCGCATGGACATGGTTTCGGCCCAGGATTCCATGGCCTGGGAAACCCAAGGTCATCTTACCGACCGCGCTACCGAACATCTCGGCGTCGGCGATGAAGGCGTCATCGAATTACGCAAGCTTCTCAAAGAACAGATCGAACGCGTGCAGCAGGGACTCGAACCGATCGGTATCATCCGCGATGCCGCGAAAAACCAAGTCATCGATCTGGGCGTCATCAACGAACGTATCGGTCTGTTTGCCAAAGAAAATCATTGTCCGAACCACACTGATTCCTAAGCCTTCAAAATAATCGTCAAGGCGCATTTCGATCTCGGCACTCACGCCGAAGTCGTTAACGCTTAAACATTCCAGACCTAACATAAGTTCCTAATTTTATTGCAAATTTTGGCGCTTCTCGCTTGCGCGGACGGGACTTGTTCGATTATGATCGGGAACAACGCAGTGAGCGCAAAAGTTCGTGAAAGCTGCCGATACTAATTAGTATGGGTCATTTTCTAAGGAGAAAGTCATGTTGACCAGAGAAGAAAATGAAACGCTTACCAGGGTCGGTCCAGGGACACCGGGCGGCGAATTGTTGCGCCGCTATTGGTTTCCAGTCGGCGTCGCCAGTGAATTGACGCCGGAGAGTCCGACCCAGATTGTAAAAATTCTCGGCGAAACTTTGGTGCTGTTTCGCGACAAAAGCGGCAACGTCGGTTTGCTTGAAGATCGCTGCTCCCATCGCGGCGTGTCGTTGAGCTATGGCCGGGTCGAAGCACGCGGCATCGCATGCGCGTATCATGGCTGGCTCTATGACACCAAAGGCAGTTGTCTGGAGACACCGGCGGAGCCCTGCGAGAGCAAGTTCCGTTTGACGGTGAAGCAGAGGGCTTATCCGGTGCAAAAACTGGTCGGCCTTTACTGGGCTTACCTCGGCCCGTTGCCGGCGCCGCTGATTACCAACTTCGATGTGTGGTTCCGCAAGGACGGCCATCGGAAAATTTTTATTCAGCCGCAGCTCGATTGTAATTGGGTACAACCGATGGAAAATTCCATGGACCCGGCGCATTTGCAGATTCTCCATCAAGACACCGCCAATCGCGGCCGGCCCATCGAAGACAGCACCCGCGGTCTTACCGACGACGTGGCGGAATTCGATTTCTATGAGACTTCTTATGGGTTGATGAAGCGGCGTACTTATAAAAACGGCATGATCGACGAACATCCGGTGCTGTTCCCGAACATCTTGCGCCAGGGCAACGTCGGCCAAATTCGCGTGCCGATGGACGATACCCACACGAAGGTTTACTTCGTGCGCTTTTTTCCGACCCAAAACGGCGAGATCGTCGAGAACGACGAGCCACCGGTGGAATACATCCCATCGTATAAAAATCCGCCGGATCAAGTACATCCGTTCACGCGTTTCCGCATGGACATGGTGCAAGCTCAGGATCACATGGCGTGGGAGACCCAAGGGCCGATCTGCGACCGCACCCAGGAACGGCTGACCTCCACCGATCGCGGCGTGATTCTGCTGCGCGAAGTGATGTTTCGCGAGATGAAAAAAGTTCAGCAGGGACTGGACCCGATGGGCGTGATTCGCGATCCGGCGAACAATCCGTTCATCGATACGCATTTGCTCGAATCCATCGAACAGGGCGGCTACGATCGCGCGCCGCGCGCGGTCAATCAATAATCTGTCCAGGTTGCGCGCCAGTTCGCGTAACCTGGAATTTCAGATTACAAATTTCAGATCTCAGATCTCGGAAGCGTTGCGCGACTCGGCCTTTCCGCTTGCGCTCTTGCCATCAACGGCGGGCGAGATTATGATCCACTCGCTTCGGCGTTTTTGAAATTCAATTTTACGCGAGGAACTACTTATGGCCGATCTTTCCAAACTTCGTGAGCTGGTGGCGCAGTCTTGTCGGATTCTCGGCAAACTCAATTTAACTAAAGAACCGAGCGGCCACGTGAGCGCGCGGGTGCCCGGCGAAGACAAGCTGCTGATCAAGGCGCGCGGACCGGAAGAATCGGGCCTGCGCTTTGTCTCAGCCAGGGATGTGATAACCGTCGATTTCAACGGCAAGAAAGTTGCCGGCGACGACGGCCTCGACGTGCCCCAGGAAGTTTTCATTCACACCTGGCTGTACAAGAGACGTCCCGATGTCGAATGCGTGGTCCATGTTCATCCGCTGACCGTGGTGTTGTTTACGATTTGCAACAAGCCGATCGAGCCGCTGTTCGGGGCCTACGATCCGTCGAGCTTGCGCTTGATCGTCGAAGGTTTGGCGACCTATCCGCGCAGCATCACGGTGTCCAACGAAACGTTGGGTGAAGAATTCGCCAAAGCTATGGGCGACAAGCCAGCCTGTTTGATGCGCGGCCACGGCATCACCAGCGCCGGGCCTAACGTACAAGACGCGACGCTGACGGCGATTAAGTTAAACGACGCGGCGGTGATCAACTATCAAGCCAATCTGCTCGGCACGCCGCGCTCGATCGTGCAAGAAGACATCGATATTCTGGTCGGCAAATCGCGCGGCGCGGGCAATCAATCGGTGCACGCCGGCTCCAACTGGCGCTATTACTGTAAGCTGCTCGATGAAGAATAACCAACCCGTTCAAACCGTTCCAATCGTTTCGAATGCTGAACAGCAATTGCTTTTCCCTGCCGCGTTATGAGTGATCCCGTTCTTGAGTTTCGCGCCGTCACTAAAAGATTTGGCGCGCTCAACGCCGTCGATCAAGTCAGCTTTTCGATTCAATCCGGTGAAGTGTTCACCTTGCTCGGCCCTTCCGGTTGCGGCAAGACCACCACGCTGCGGCTGGTTGCCGGTTTGGAAGAGCCGGACGGCGGCGAAATTTTGATTCGAGGCCACTGCGTTGCCGCGCCGGCGCGGGGATTATTCTTGGCGCCGGAAAAGCGCCAGCTCGGTATGGTGTTTCAATCCTACGCGATCTGGCCGCACCTGTCGGTTTTCGAGAACGTCGCGTTTCCGTTGCGCGTGCGTAAGGAATCCCACGAAAGTATTTGTACGCGCGTGCATCAGGCTCTCGATGTCGTCGGCCTCGACGGTCTGGCGGAGCGTGGCTCCACGCAGCTCTCCGGCGGCCAACAGCAACGCGTCGCCTTGGCGCGCGCGCTGGTTTACGAGCCGGCGATTTTACTGCTCGACGAGCCGCTGTCCAATCTTGATGCCAAGCTGCGCGAGCAAATGCGCGTGGAGATTCGCGCGTTGCAGAAAAAACTCGGGCTGACAGTACTTTACGTCACCCACGATCAAGCCGAAGCGATGACCCTGTCGGACCGCATCGCAGTGGTGAACCGAGGCCGCTTCGAACAGGTCGGCGCGCCGGAAGAGGTTTATGAAACGCCGTTGACGCCGTTTGTCGCCGAGTTCTTAGGACGTATGGTGAATTTCACCGGCAAGGTTATTAAAACTGCAGCCGGTAGTTGGATCGAGTTCGCCGAAGGCGCCGGTCGTTGCGCGTTGGACGGCGCGGCCAACGCGGCGTTAGGCGACGGTGCCGCGGTGCGAGTTTTTACCAGACCGGAAGACGTGGGAATTATTGCCGGCAGCGGCAGCGACGGCAATCGGCTCGCCGGCACCATCGAACAGACGGCCTATCTCGGCGATCGTTTCGAGTATCACGTCAGAGCGGCGGGCGTCTCTTTAGTTCTACTGGCGTCGAAGAAACAGCGGTTTCACGCCGGCGAAAAAGTCCAGCTCACGCTCGATCCGGCGCGGATAAACTTGCGACTGGCTTAGAGCTGCGTCGGTTTGGCAGCGGATTGGTTTTCCGAGCGGGACGTGAAGAATTTTTCACCACGGAGGGCACAGAGATCACAGAGGGGTCAACAAAATTCTTTCTCTGTGTCCTCTGTGTCCTCTGTGGTGAATATTCTTTCCCATCGATTGTAGATTGAAGATCGTCCATGAAAGCATCTACCGACATCATTACGCCCAGCGCCAGCCGCTTTCGCCTGGGGCCGATTCGTCTCGCCGAATTTTCTTTTCTGATTTTTCTCGCTGTCGCCATGGGCTTGCCGCTGCTGTTCTTGCTCACCGGCAGTTTTAATCTTGCCGCACCGGGCAAGCCGGCGGTTTATGGTTTTGACAACTGGGTACGAGCTTTTACCGACGCCGGCACGTTGAGTGCGCTTGGCATGAGCTTTCTGCTGTCGGTCGTGCGCCTGATTCCCGCGATCGTTCTTTCGGTGATTTTTTCCTGGCTGATCGCGCGCACGGATATGCCTGGCGGTAAGTTCATCGAGTCGCTGTGTTGGATCGCTTACTTCGTGCCAGATTTTCCATTGGTGCTGGCATGGATCTTACTGCTCGATCCTAATTTTGGTTTTCTCAATGGGCTGGCGAAAAACCTGCCGGGGGTCGAGCACGCGCTGTTCAATCCTTATAGCTTTTGGGGCATCGTCTGGGTGCATACTTCCACCGGCGGCATCTGGTTCAAAGTGATGTTGCTGGTGCCGGTGTTTCGCCGGCTCGGTGCGACCTTGGAAGAAGCGGCGCGGGTCGCCGGCGCCAATGCCGCCACCATGCTCTGGCGCATCACTTTGCCGGTGCTGGCGCCGATGATTCTCGCCGTGTCGGTATTGAGCTTCATCCGCGGCTTGCAGTCGTTCAATACCGAGCTGTTGCTCGGCACGCCCGCCGGCATCTACGTTTACTCGACGAAGATTTACGATTTTCTCCAGCATGAGCCGCGCGCCTACGGCGAAGCCACGGCGCTGGGTTCGGTGTTCTTGGTCGTGCTCGGCGTGCTGTTGTTTTTCTATTGGAAATATTTGCGCGGCGATAAAAAATTTACCGTGGTCAGCGGCCAAGGTTACTCGACTTTGAAAGTGAAGCTCGGCCGTTGGCGTTACGCCGCCCTGGGCGGCTGTCTAGCTTACGTGGCGGTGATGATGCTGTTGCCGCTGACTTTTCTCGTCATCGGTTCGTTTATGCGGCGCTACGGCTTTTTTCACATCGCGACGCCGTTCACGCTCAACCATTGGCGCGCCATGCTCACGGATCCAATCTTTCTGGTCGCGCTAAAAAATAGCTTGATCATCGCCGGCATCGCCGCCGTCGGCGGCATTCTACTTTATTCCGCCTTGGCTTATTTGCTGGTCTCGCGCCGGACGATTTGCGCGCCGCTGCTCGAAAGCTTGAGTTGGATTCCCCATGTGCTGCCGGGCATTCTCTTGAGCCTCGGCGTGCTCTGGCTGTTTTTAGCGACGCCGCTGCGCTTTATTTTTTACGGTTCGGTGTGGGGTATCGCCTGCGCGCTGATACTCGCCGATAGTCCGGTGACGACCCAAGCGTTCAAGGCCGGCCTGTTGCAGTTGGGCGCCGAATTGGAAGAGTCGGCGCGGGTCAGCGGCGCGTCTTGGACTTATACTTACCGGCGAATTCTTTTGCCTCTGTTGGCGCCGATCGCCGCAGCGGTGGGCTTGATGAATTTCGGCGCCGCCTTGACCAGCATCAGCACTCCCGTGCTACTGTACAGCCATCAATCGCGGCCGCTGGCGATTTTATTAATGGAATATAGTTTCACCGGCGAGCTGGAGCGCGCCGCGGCGTTGGGGTTGTTGATGACATTGATTGTCGGCGCGATGATGCTGGTCGGTCGCAAGTTGGGACTGCAATTGGCGGGGAGTGAATGATGCGCTTGGGATATTCGTGGCTCGTGATACTGATCGCCTTAGGCGATGCGACTGCATTTGCGCAGACCAAAGCTAGCGATAAGGAATGGGCGGCGATCGTCGACGGGGCCAAGAAAGAGGGCAAGGTCGTGGTCGCCGGTTCTCCCGATCCAGTGATGCGCAACGATGTGATTCCTAAATTCACCGCGCGCTACGGCATTCCGGTCGAGTTTATCGCCGGGCGGTCGAGTGAAATTACCGGCCGGGTTAAAACCGAGCGCGCGGCGGGAATTTATAGTGTCGACGTGTTTCTTGCCGGGCCCGACACCACGGCGACGGTGCTCTATGGTGAGAAGTTGATCGATCCTTTGAAGCCGGTCCTGGTCATGCCCGAAGTCGCCGACGGCGCCAAGTGGAAGCGCGGCAAGATTTGGTTCGCCGATCCCGAAGAGCGTTTCGTGGTGCGGGCGTTTAGCAGTGTGGCGACCATGCTGTTTATCAATACCGATAACGTCAAGCCCGAGGAGCTGCGCGCGGCGAAGGATTTATTGAATCCCAAATGGCGCAGCAAAATTTCCGCCGAAGATCCGACCGCTATCGGCTCCGGCTCCAACGCCGCGGCGCGTTTTTATCACGACCTTGGCGAAGACTTTGTCCGCAAGCTTTATGTCGAGCAAAAAACCGTGCGCACTCGCGAACGGCGCCAGATGACCGATTGGCTGGCGCGCGGCACCCAGCCGATTTGTCTCAATTGCCGCGAAGACGACGTCCGGCCGCTGATCAAAGACGGCTTTAAACTTTTGGAGATCTTCGAACTCGTCGACATGCCGCCGTCGATCAACGGCTCACCGTGGATGATGACATTGGCTAACAAGGCGCCCAATCCGAAAGCGGCGCAATTGTTCGCCAACTGGATGATCGCCAAGGAAGGCTTGGAGACTTATGCGCGCGGCTACGGTTCGGCGACGCTGCGCACGGATATCGACGAGTCGTTTCTCAATCCGGCCAATTTGCCGAAAAAAAATATCAAATATTTCGACGACACCGATTGGAAGTGGGTGATCAGCGGCCGCCAGGAGTATCGCGAAAAAGTTTGGCAAGTGCTCAAAGGCAAATAAGCTTGGAATAGTTTTGAATTAGCATCACATAAGAAAGGTAGAAACCTCATGGCAAAGAAAATGAAAATCTATTATCGCGCACCGAGTCACGTGCCGTTGTGGAAGGTGATGGAAGAGTGCGGCTTTTTGAGCAAACATGGCATCGAGATGGAGATGGGCTCGCTAGAAGGCCAACGCCAGCGCGCCGCGGACGGCTTGAAGGCGGGCGATCTCGACGTGGTGTCGGGCAATCATCATAATCTCTACGCGCGCAAAGCGCTCCACGACGAGCCTTACGTGCATATTGCCCAGAGCAATAATTCTTGGCGAGAAAATTTTCTCGTCTGCGGCAAAGGCGTCAACGGCCTGCAGGATTTAAAGGGCAAGAAAGTTGTCATGGACGACTTCGACGGCCACACCGGGCTCAACGTTTGGCTGTATCTCAAGCAGCATGGTTTGGAAGAAGGCCGCGATGTCGAGTTGGTCGAGAACGGCAAGAAGGGCACCGAGCGCGCCCGCGACGTCATGGAAGGCAAATATGACGCGAGCTTCATCCGCGCCGTCGATCGACTGCGGGCGCTCAAGTTCGGCGCGAAGATTATCGAGCTGCCGTCCATGGCGATGATCGAAGGCGTGACGCTCACCACGACAACGACTTATGTAAATAGTCACGAAGAGGAATGCCGAGGGCTGATCAAGGCGCTGGTCGACGGCATTCATTTCTACAAAACCAACAAAGCCGACACCCTGAAGATTTTGCACAAGCACTGCTCGGAGCTGCTCAAGATGAAGGGCGACGAAGAGTGGGATTGTTTCTACGAAAACCAAGCGGAGTCGCTGGAAAGCGCACCTTATCCTTCCATCGAAGCGATTCAAAACGTCTTTGCCCTGGGGGTCAAGCGCAGTCCCGAGATCAAAGAGTTCAATCCGCTGGCGCTGTGGGATCTCCACTACGTCAAAGAGATCGACGATAGCGGCTACATTCGAAAACTTTATGCCTAGGCAGCGCTGCGGTTGTTGATCCGTCATTTTTTTTCACCAGAGGGGACTTCGGAATCGTCACCGAAGTCCCCTCTGTCTTATCGCCGCCTGTCGTATGTCTTGGCGATTGCAGCGCTGCTCAGCTTTCCGCGATCACTGCCGGCGCAAAATGGCGCGCAGGTTTTAGCCGGCGCCGGCGATATCGCCAGTTGCGATACCGACAAAGCGCAGGCCACGGCAAAGTTGCTGGATAAAATTCCTGGCTCGATATTCACGGCTGGCGATAACGTTTATCCGAACGGAACCCATCAAGAGTTTATCGAATGTTACGGTCTCAGTTGGGGGCGCCATCGTGGGCGCACTCGCCCGGCGCTGGGCAATCACGATTATGAAACTAAACAGGCGGCGCCTTATTTCAAATATTTCGGCGCCAACGCTGGGCCCGCCGGTCGCGGCCATTACAGTTACGATCTTGGCGCGTGGCATATCCTATCGCTCAACAGCAACACCAATGCGCCCACCTGGGGCACGCAACAAGAAGAATGGCTGCGCAAAGATTTGGCGGCGAATCCCTCGGCGTGCAAGCTCGCCTATTGGCATCATCCCTTTGTCAGTTCGGGTAAGAACCACGGCAACAGTCCGCATATGCGAAATTTATTCGCGATTCTTTACCGCCATGGCGCCGACGTTGCGGTGAGCGGCCACGATCATATTTACGAGCGCTTCGGGCCGCAGGATGCCGATGGCAAGGCTGACGGGCGGGGCGTGCGCCAATTTATTGCCGGCACCGGCGGCGCGGCGCTCTACGAGATCGGCGTGGTCAAACCTAACAGCCAAGTGCGCAACAGCGCCACCCATGGCGTGATCAAATTCACGCTTCATGCCACCAGCTACGATTGGGAATTTATTCCCATCGCCGGGCAAAGTTTCCGCGACCGCGGCAGCGCGTCATGCCACGGTACCAAAGCGACGAAGTGATCGCACGCTCGTCCTTTGCCGCTCTAGACGGTAGCTTCGAGAAAAGATAAGTAAGTGCCAGGTGTGCGAGTCATGGAGGACGGCATGGACAGCGATGTGGAACCGATCAATCTTTTTGACTTCGAAGCGGTCGCCAAAGAACGCTTGCCCAAAGAGGAATACGACTATATCGCCGGTGGCGCGACCGATGAGCTCAGTGTCGACCGCAATCGCCGCGCCTACGCATCCTGGGCGTTTCGGCCGCGGGTGTTGCGCGATGTCAGCGCGCTCGATCTGTCGACCACCGTGCTCGGCACGAAAGTAAACTTACCGGTTCTTATCGCGCCCTGCGGCGGTCACAAGCGCGCCCATCCCGACGGCGAGATCGCGACCTATCGCGCCGCCACGGCGTGCGGCACGATCCTCGCGGTGAGCGCCAACTCGAACACGTCGTTCGAAGCGTTGGCCAACGCCGCACCGGGGAATCTCTGGGTGCAGATGTATCCGTTCCGCGATAAATCTCTGACCCAGGATTGGCTCAAGCGTGTTAAGGATAACGGTTACAAAGCGGTGGTCGTCACGCTCGACTCGCAGTGGCCGCCGAAACGGGAACGCAATATTCGCAATCGCTATCGGCGCACCCGCGGGGTAAATTATTCCGAAAGCAGCGAACATCCCAATGCGCCGCGGCCCGCCGGCAGCGGCGCCGGTTCCGATCCGGCGGCGACTTGGAAAGATTTGGAATGGATTCGCGCCGCCGCCGATTTGCCGGTGGTCGCTAAGGGGGTCATGACTGGCGAAGATGTCGAGCTCTGCGCCGAAGTCGGTGCCGCCGGTGTGATCGTCTCCAACCACGGCGGACGCCATTTAGACAACACGTTGGCCACCGTCGAAGTTTTATCTGAAGCCGTCGCCGCGGCCAAAGGCAAAATGGAAATCTATCTCGACGGCGGCATTCGCCGCGGCGCCGACGTGGTCAAAGCGCTCGCCATGGGCGCCAAAGCGGTGTTCATCGGCCGACCGCTATTCTGGGGCTTGGCGGTCGACGGTGAAAAAGGCGTGATTCGCGTGTTGAATATTTTGCGTGAAGAAATGGAAATCACCATGGCGAAGTGCGGCCGGCCGACGATTGCGAGTATCGATGCGACGACGATTGTGAAGGCGCCGCCGTTGTGAATCGTGATCGTGGGTCGTGGTCGAGTTCGTTCGGAATTGACGGAGGATTGATGCATGCGGTTTGGGACGTTTAGTTACAATCAGGCGCGGCCTTGGGCAACGGAGCGCCAGGCCTTTGACGAATTGCTGACGCAGATCGAGTTCACGGAAAAGCTCGGCTTCGACGATGCTTGGTTAGCCGAGCATCATCATTCGGACTACGGCATGTTGGCCTCGCCCAATTTGATCATCGCGGCTCTGTCGCGCCGCACCGAACGGCTGCGCTTCGGCAACCTGGTCAGCGTGCTGCCGCTTTACGATCCCATGCGCCTGGCCGAAGAGTGTGCCATGTTGGATATTCTCACCGGCGGCCGGCTCAATGTTGGCTTGGGGCGCGGCGTGCCGAAAGATGACATGAAGCATCGTCTCGACCGCGAGACCGCGCAGGCGCGTTTCGACGAAGGCATCGAGATTCTCATGCGCGCGTGGAGCGGCGAGACCTTCAGTTTTTCCGGCAAAGCTTGGGGCTACGAAGAGATCTCGTGCCGGCCCCAGCCGCTGCAGAAACCCCATCCGCCGATTTACTACGGCGCCACGGCGCCGGAGAGCGCGGCGATGGTGGCGCGTCGCGGTTGGAATTTAGCACTATCGCGCCAGCCGCTGAGCAATTGCGCTCAGGCGATTTCACGTTATCGCGCCGAGCGCGCCAAACATTCGCACTTAACCGGCAGCGGCGACGCGATCATGGTGCGCGATATTTATGTCGCCGACAGCGACGAGCAAGCGCAGCGCGAAGCTGTGCCGGAGCTGATGCGCTTCTGGCAGTTGGCGACGGACAACGTCTGGCGCGGCGATGGGCTCACGGCCGATGATTTGAAAAAATACACCGAGCGCTACGTTTATTATCCCGGCGGTTTGACCGTCGAGCGCCTGGATGAATGGGGCACGTCGCTGATCGGTAGCCCGGAGACCGTGATCAAGAAAGCGCGGGCGATGATCGAGACCGCGAAACCGGACAGCTTGGTCGGCATGTTTCAATTCGGCGGCTTGAAGCATGAGCAGGTGATGCACTCGATTGAACTATTCGGGAGCAAGGTGATGCCGGCGCTGCGCGTGTGAGAAGAAAAACTTCACCACGAAGGACACGAAGAGCACGAAGGTCGGAGTTTAAATTATCCGAACCCTTCGTGTCCTTCGTGCTCTTCGTGGTGAACAAGGATTTCGTCGATATTCCCAGGAGGTAAATATGCCAACCATCGATTCTGATGCTCATGTGGTCGAGTCGGAACATACTTGGGACTTCATGGAAGCGGGCGATCGCAAGTTTCGTCCGGTGATCGTCAAGCCGCGCGGCGACAGCGGTTCTGAGTATTGGTTCATCGACGGCAAGATTCGCGGTTTGGTTCGAGCGGTGATGACGGCGCAGGATATGGACGACGTCGCCAATCGTACCGGCCGAGTGATGAACACGCCGCGTGAGACCCGCGAGATGGAAAACGTCGGCGCGCGGCTGCGCCACATGGACGAACTCGGCATCGACGTTCAAGTTCTCTACCCGACCATGTTCATCGAGCAGATCAGCGACAAGCCGGCGTGGGAGATCGCCATCTGCAAAGGCTACAACCGCTGGCTCGCCGATATTCATGGTCAAGCCGCTGGCCGGCTGCGTTGGATTTGCGTCTTGCCGTTGCTCGATATCAGCGCTTCGTTAGAGGAGCTGCGATTCTGCAAGCAGCATGGCGCCTGCGGTGTTTTCATGCGCGGCATCGAAGGGCAGCGCATGATCACCGATCCCTATTTCTATCCGCTCTATGAAGAGATGAGCCGGCTCGACTTGGCGGTCGGCGTGCATGTCGGCAACGGCAGCCCGCAGAATGCCGAT
Source organism: Deltaproteobacteria bacterium (assembly GCA_009692615.1). Taxonomy (NCBI): domain Bacteria; kingdom Pseudomonadati; phylum Myxococcota; class Myxococcia; species Deltaproteobacteria bacterium. Next base: position 39,833 of record SHYW01000038.1, read on the forward strand.
CTGGTTTCGCAGTACAACGGCGGCGGCAGCTTCTGGAAGTTCCGTCTGCCGGTGATCGGCGCGTTTCATTCGGTGATCATGAGCGACGTGCCGCGACTGTTTCCCGCGCTGCGCTTCCACTGGGCCGAAGCGGCGGCGCAGTGGGTTCCCTATGTCGTCAAAGATTTGCAGCGGCGCTGGGCGACGCAGAAAAAAGATTTGCCGGACAACCCGCTCAAAGCTTACCGGCAATATGTTTCCTGCCAAACTGACGACGATGTCGACTACGTGATGCGTTACGCCGGCGAAGAAAATATCACCATCGGCACCGACTACGGTCACAACGACCAGTCCACCGAAGTCGAAGCGCTGCGCAATCTAAAACAGACCGGCATGATTACCGATGCGCAGTACGGCAAGATCACTTACGATAATCCGAAAGCGCTGTTCGCGCTCTAGTTTCAGTTCCACCGTACGAATTAAAATACGTTTCACCACGAAGGACACGAAGAGCACGAAGTTCGGAGTTTAAATTATCCGAACCATTCGTGTCTTTCGTGCTCTTCGTGGTGAAAATATTTACCACCCGTCAGCGCTACAGCGCAGTCGTGCTGGCCGGCGGTTTTCTATGCTGGGTTGCTTGCTCGTAGGCGTAGGCGAACTTAATTAAGTTCCCGTCGTCATAAGGGCGGCCGATGAAGCAGAGGCCGGCCGGTAAATTATCCCGCGTGAAGCCCGCCGGCACGACGATGGTTGGCACGTAAACCAAAAATGTATTCAAGTGCGGCGCGCCTTTTTGATCGACGAAGGGCTCGGCGATGCCGTCCTTGATCAGCGTCGGTTGGTGCTCAACGGATTTGTGGACGATGGCGTCGAGTTTGTGGTCGGCCATCACTTTTAGAAAATTCGTCATTAACTGGTCTTGGGCGCGCAGGCTTTCGTAATGCTGCGTTGTCGTCGGATTGCGCTTGAAGCGCTGTTGGGAACGGCGCACGACTTTGGCGAAGTCGGGATGGGCGATCACTTCCTGCGGCGTATTGAACGGCGCTTTGGCGCTGCGGCCGTAGTAGTTCTTGAACGATAGATCGGTGTCGCCCGGTCCGCCCGATCTTTTAGCGAGCAATTCTTTGATATCGGGAATCGCCACGGGATCGACGATCACCGCGCCGGCGGCTTTGAGTTCGTTGATTGCTTTGTCGAAGACTTCAGAAATTTTATTATAGTCGTCGGAGTCCGGTTCAGAATTCAAGCCAATCGATTCGCGCAGGATGCCGAGCCGCTTGCCCTTGAGACCGTCCTTGTCGAGAAATTTCGTAAACGTGTCGGGCGTGCGGCCGACGCCGCGGGCGGTGAGCGGATCTTCTTTGTCGTAGCCGACCATGACATCGAGCAACGTCGACAAGTCTTTCACTGTGCGCGCCATCGGTCCCAGCGAGCCAAAGACTTCCGGCCAGCAACCGAAAACGCCGCCGCGGCTGACGAGACCTGCCGAGGGGCGCATGCCGGCGATGCAGTTCCAGGTCGACGGCCGGCGGATCGAAGCCAATCCTTCTTGGCCGACGGCGACGGTGGAGAAATTTGCTGAGACAGACGCCGCTGAGCCGCCGGACGAGCCGCCGACGGTGCGCGCCGTGTCGTAGGGATTGCGCGTTGAGCCGAAGAGCGAGCCGTGGGTATCGCCGCCGCCAAGTTCGCCGAGGGTGGCTTTGCCCAAGATCACCGCGCCGGCTTGGCGCAGTTTTTCCGCGACGAAGCTGTCGCGGTCGGGAAAATAATCTTTGAACAACAGCGAGCCGAGGGTGGTCGGCATGCCTTTGACATCGGCCTGATCTTTGACGATCACCGGAATGCCGTGCAGCGGACCGACGGCGCCGGAAGTCTTATATGCCGCGTCGAGCCGGTCGGCTTCTTTGAGCGCGTCGGCATTGACCGTGACGAGCGCATTGATGTTCGGGCCTTTCTTGTCGAAGCTTTCGATTCGCGCCAAATACATCTGCACGACTTGGCGGCAGGTGAGGGCGCCAGAGTTGTAGCCGGCGTGGATGTCTTCGATGGTCGCTTCGACGATATTGAATGATTGAGCCATAGCGGATCTCCTTGTAACTGTCTATGATATTTAACTGCACTGGAAATGTCCAGTCTCGAATTCGGTAAGTGTTGTAGCAAAGTGATTATGTCAGGGGTTAACGGCAACGTAATTATGTCAGGGTGGAAGGATGACAACCCTGACAATGAAAGACGAGAAACGACTAGACGTAATTCAACGAGTATATCGCAGCGAGATCACCGTGGTTGAGG
>SHYW01000039.1 GCA_009692615.1 Deltaproteobacteria bacterium
GCACACACTTGGCCTATATCGAACCAACTCCAACAAGGTGGGGTTCCGCTATGGCCAGGTTTCTAACTTACGACCTCAACCCAACGCACTACCCTGACATAATCGCGTTGCTGTTAACATGACATATTGACGTTGCCACGACAGGTAAAGTCGACGTTGTGTTGAACAGCGTTGAAAAAGATCAAATCGCATTGACGCTGGCTAACTATCAATGTTAATCCTCGCGCCATGTCGATGGCCGGGAGCGTGCTTATGAGACGCCAACTATTGCTTACTGGATTATCGTTGCTTTTACTGGCAAGCCGGATCGTCCACGCGCAGCCGCTGATCGACGGCGCCAAGAAAGAAGGCCAAGTGGTCTTCTACGCGTCCATGGAAGCGGTCTCGGCGCAACGCATCGTCGCCTCCTTTGAAAAGAAATATCCGTTTATCAAAGTCGACGCCACGCGAATCGGTTCGGAACGCATGGCGACCCGGCTGGTCGCCGAAGCCCAGGCGCGCAAAGTGCGCGCCGATGTCGTGCAACAATCGGCGTTCGATTTTTACGGCGTCTTGCAGAAAGGAATCTTTGAGAGCTACTTTTCTCCCGAGCGCGCCGCTTTTCCGCCGGAGTATCGTGACGACAAAGGTTTTTGGATGATGCCCGCCTCGACGCTCAACGTCATCGCCTACAATAAAAAAATGGTCGCCCCGGCCGATGTGCCGAAAAGTTTTTTCGATCTGACCGAACCGCGCTGGAAAGGTCAATTGTTGATGGACGACAACGAGAGCAAGTGGATGGCCGGCATGATCCAGTATTATGGCGAAGTTAAGGCGATGGACTTGCTGCGCAAGCTCGCTGGGCAAGACATCCAATTCCGCGTCGGTCACTCGTTACTGCAAACCCTGCTCGCCGCCGGCGAACGCGCCGTCGTGGTCGTGGCCTTCGCCAACGGCGTCGACCGTTTGAAAAAAGAAGGCGCGCCCATCGAATGGATCGCCGCTGAACCAGTCATCGGCCTGACCTTTGGCATGGCCGTGGTCAAAGACGCGCCCCATCCCAACGCGGGAAGGCTGCTCAACGATTACCTGCTTTCGCGCGAGGGCCAGGAGGTGATCGCCACCGCCGGCTATCACGTGCCGCGCGCCGATGTCGCTTCGCCTATCCTCAAAGAAGCGCCAGCCAAAACCAAAGTCATACCGCTGCCCATGAGCATGGCGCCGCGCTACAACGAATACTTTCAGACCTACCGCAAGGTGATGGGGTTGAAGTGAGTTTTTAGTTTTGAGTTTTTAGTGATTAGTTATCGGAGGCCGGTCAACTAAAAACTAAACACTCAAAACTAAAAACTTGCGTCGACCATCAACCAAGGAAAACGATATGACTTACCAATCTGAAAAAGGCAATTTCACCATCGCTCTGGCGGGCGATACGATGCTAACGCGCAAGCTCATGCCGTTCAAAGAAGAGAAGTTTCTCCAGCTGCGGGACATTTTTCGCGGCGCCGATGCCAGCTTCGCCAATCTTGAAGGCACGATACATACATGGGACGAAGGCACGCCGGGAATTACCCAGGGCACCTTCATGACGACGGATCCGAAGCTGCTCGAAGACCTGCAATGGCTCGGCATCAACTTGATTTGCTGCGCCAACAATCACGCCTTCGATTACGGCGAAGACGGCGTGCTGGCGAATCTCAAACATCTCGACGCCGCGGGCATGGTTCACGCCGGTAGCGGCAAAAATCTCGCCGAAGCGCGCGCGCCCGGCTATCTCGACACCCCTAACGGCCGCGTTGCCTTGGTCGCCGCCACCGCGACCTTTCGCCCCTGGAATCAAGCCGGCGAACAGCGACCCGACCTGCGCGGCCGGCCGGGCATCAATCCATTGGGTTTCCAAACCACCCACTACGTCGACGCCGCGGCCTTCGAACAATTGCAACGCATCAGCCGTCAACTGGGCTTTGAAAAAAGCACCGAGCGCGCGCGCAAACATTTTTACAGCGACAAAGAGCTGTCTAGCGCCAACACCAATGAGCTGACCTTGCTCGGCAATCGCTACGTCTTAGGCGAAGGCTTCGCGATTGCGACCGAAGCGAGCGAACGCGACCTGCAAGACAACTTACGCTGGATCGGCGAAGCGCGCCGCCAAGCCGACTGGGTGGTGGTCAGCGTCCACTGCCACGAGTTCGGCGGCCCAAGTTTGCTAACCGCCAGCACCCGCGCGGAACTGGAAGAGTGCGCCGACTTCGTCACCAAATTCGCCCATCAAGCGATCGACGCCGGCGCCGATATCTTCGTCAGCCACGGCCCGCACTTTCCCCTGGGCATTGAAATCTACAAAGGCAAGCCGATTTTCTACAGCGTCGGCAATTTGATTTTCCAAAACGAAACCGTCGGCTTTTTTCCTTCCGACGCCTACGAGCGTTTCGATCTCGACCTCAAAGCCACCTCGGCCGATTTTCTCGACGCCAGAACCAACGGCGGCAAGAAAGGCCACCCCAGCGATCCCGCCTACTGGGAAAATATGTTCGCCGTCTGCGAGTTCAATAGCAACAAACTAAGAGAAATCCGCATCCACCCCATCGACCAAGGCTTCGGCCGACCAAGACCGCAGCGCGGCCGGCCAGTGCTCGCCGAAGGCGAGGTCGCCAACCGCGTGATCGAACGGGTGAGCAAACTATCGGAGCGCTACGGAACCAAGATTGTAAAGAGAGGCAATGTTGGAGTAATCAATCTATGATCCAGAACTCGTAGGATGGGTGGAGCGCAGCGATACCCATCGCGTCGTTTCAGAACGATAGTCATCAATGGTTAATCACGCTCCATACGCTCAAAGTTGACGGTACAACTGATAATAGCATGGCATCGACTAATGACGACCCACCCATGCCAACAGCGAAAACCGTCTGTTCGTTCTGCGGCAAAAATCAGGATCACGTGCACACTATCATCGCCGGGCCGAAAGTTAATATTTGTGATGAATGCATAGATATTTGCGCTGACATCTTGGAGAAGTCTAGGCGAGATACGTCAGTCAATGCCCGTGGACGGAATCAAGAGTCGCCTCCTTGGTGGCCTATTGATCGCTGGGCTAGAAGAAAAAGTGGTTTACCTGCGGTCGCAACAGATCGCCCACAAACTACAGAACAAATTGCTGCCAAATTTTGCGCTCTCTGTGATGAGCCGGTGCCGCTCGCGGACGTTTTCTTGGTGCGGGACCGATGGTTCATGTGTCCAACATGCGTCGAGGCCGTGCGTGCGCTTGTCTTAGGTGAAACAACGGAAGAGTCGGCAAGCGCTTGGATTGCTCAAGCGGAGGATGACCTCGCCGCAGCCCGCACGATAGCGGATAAAGGAGATTGGGGTTACGCTTTATTTTTTTGCCACGAAACTATCGAGAAATCTCTCAAAGGCTTCCTAGCAAAGTCGAGAACATCGCATGCCCGTGCGACTCACTCGGTGTATACGTTGTTAAAGTGGGCGGCCGAAGCAGACGCAATGTTCGGCGGATTTGGTCCCGAGACCTGGAGTCTCGACACTTGTTACTATCTGACACGATATCCGGTCGGCGACCCGCCGAAGCGGTCCAAGGAGTTTTTCAATAACCCAGCGGAAGGCAGCGCGGCGATCCAGACTGCCGAAGCAGTCCTTGCTCTTAGCAAGGAGTTGGTAAGTAATTTTTCAACGGTGAAGAACGCAACCTAAACGCACCGGTATACAAAGCATCCCCCCGCTCATCCTACTTTCTAAAATCTGCAATTTGAAATTTGAAATGGCGCAGCCTAAAGCCCCTGCGCCGCTGCATTCCGTCCGGCCAAGCGCGAGAAGACGACATTGCGCGTCTGTCCGGTGCACGACGGATAGTTGTGAAAGAACAGTCCGACAATATCGCCGGAGGCGAACAGGCCGCGGATCGGATTGCCGGAAGTATTTAACACCTGCGCCTGCGTATTGATCTGCAGTCCCCCGAAAGTAAACGTCACGCCGCCGGTGATTGAAAACGCCCAGTAAGGCGGCTTGTCTATGGGACTCGCCCAATGGGATTTTTTTGGCGTGATGCCTTCGGTGCATTTGCCGTCGAGCTTGGTCGGATCGAAGACCACGTCCTTGCGCGACGCGTTGTTGAATTCCGTGACTGTGTGTTTGAGCACGGTCGGCTCGATGCCGATCTTGCCGGCCAACTCGTCAATTGAGTTTGCCTCAATCGGCGTGGAAAATTCGTAGCGCGTGCCGAGCAGAGGAATCGTTGTCTGATCGTAGATCTGATAGGCCAGCGCGCCCGGCTGAGCGAGCACGGCCCAACCGGTTTTCGCATAAGTGTAAGAATGGCGCGCTTCGCCTTCGTCGAAAAAGCGCTGACCCAATGTGTTGACCGTGATGCCGTACGGATAACCGTAGCGATTGGCTTTGCTGCCGATCTCGACATCGGGATAAGTCGAATCGATCGGCGTCGCGTGGGCGCCTTGCCAATGGCCGGCCGCCTTCGCGCCCATCGCTAATGTCATCATCAAGACTTCGCCGGTATCGTGGCGGCTGCCGCGCACCTTCATCAAGTCGGCGTTGGCGCCAAGATAGCGCGCGCGCATTTCCGGATTGGCCTGAAAACCGCCGGCGCAAAGAATGATCGACCCGCTTTTGATTTCGTATTCTTCTTTGGGATCGGAGACCACGACGCCTTCGATATGCCGGTCGTTGCCGAGCAAGGATTTAACCCGCGACTCGTAGCGCAGATCGACGCCCATGCCCAATGCAATTTCGCGCCATTGTCCCAACTGGCCGAGTCCGCCACCGACGCCGCCGACCGGATGGATCACCAATCCCGGCTCGAAGTAATAACGGCCGTCGATGACCACGTTGGAATCGATTTCCCACTTGATGCCCAACTCGCGCATCCAATGAATCGCCGCGTTAGATTGACTGACCAGCACGTCGGCCAGTGTCTGATCGATGCGGCCGCGGGTAACGCGCTGGAGATCGGCGTGGAACAGCTCGCTTGAATAGGCGGGTAGATTTAGTTTTTGAAAAGTCGCGTCGTCGAGATCGGGCAGGAACCGGCGGATCTCATCCGCGCCGGAAAACACCCAACGAAAACCGGTGTGCGAATAACGCGCGTTGCCGCCAAACTCCGGCTCCGGTGCTTTTTCCAACATGACGACTTTGGGCGCGCCCGCCTGTTTCGCCGCCACGGCGGCTTCGAATGCCGCGCTACCGCCGCCAACAACCACTACGGGGATGTTTTCAGTTCTCACGGTTCAAAATTCTCCATCTTCGATAAAAATTAAATGCGGGGACTATCAGTTCTTTTTATACAAGCCCTGGATGAACCCGGAACTTTCGAGCTTGTTCATGAAAGAGTTGTCGATCAACGTCTCGACGCGCACTTCGGCGATCTTTGGGTTGAGCTGGATCAAAAGTTTTTGCAGCCGCTTCATTCCCTCCACGCTGGTGTGCGGCGCGCGCTCGTAGTTGGTGATCAACGCCTGATAGGACTCCTCGACATCGGCCGGATTGCTCAAACGCAGGTTCGCTGCCAAGAGCCGGCTCACCAGTTCCTTGTTGGCTGGATCGGCGATCATCGCGATCGCCTCGATGGTCGCTTTCAAATAGCCTTCGATCACCTGCGGCTTTGTCGTCGCCGTGCGCCGCGTCGTCACCAGCATGTTCTGCGGCAAGGTCACGCCGGCCGATTTTAAATTATAAAGCAAGGTGAAACCTTTGTTGGCGTAGACCTCGCCCATCGCGCCTCTGAGCGTGGTGGCGTCGACGCTGCCGCTCTCGAGGGCTAAGCGCCGGTTCATTTCCGTCCCCGGTATCGTCAAAAAAAAATCTTTGCTGGATCGATGCTAAGACCCTGGAGCGCCAACATCGACACCAAATGTGAGGTCGAACCGGGACCGCTGACGGCGATCCGCTTGCCGCGCAGATCTTCCGGCTTCTTGATCTCAGGGCGCGTGTTCAGGCGGAAGTCTAGTTTCTGATTGAAGTTGGCGATGCCGACGACTTCAGCGCCGCTGAGACCCGCATTGACGAGATGTCCGGGGCCGATGATCGCGGCATCTATTTCACCTGCAAGCAAAGCAGCGATCGCTAATGGATTGCGCGGCATGAGAATGAACTGCATGTCGACGCCATATTTTTTGAACAAGCCGCGCTCGCGCGCGACCCAGACATGGGTCATGCTTTCGCTGGTCACGCTAGAGGAAAGATTTGATTTTGTCTGCGCGCTTAAAAATTTCGGGACGGATAAGATCGAAAAAAGAACCGCCAACACCAGCCAAAACGCCAACGCAATTCTTGGCGTCTCCGGCCATCGACGCGCTACACACTCCATCAAGTGATTCCTTCTCAACGTCGGGGAGATTCATGAATCTCCCCGACGTTGGCTGCGGATTATTCGGGCTTCTTCTCGCCCAGCGGCACCACGTTGGAAAAGCCATGCTCCGAAATATCGAAGTAGTTACCGTCGATATCGGAGCCGCGGGTTTCGGCATAAGGACGTCCGTTGGGCCGCGCTTTGGGCAGTTTGTTGGGGTTGACCTTTTTCAAGCGCTCGACGATCTTCTCGCCGTTCTCCACTTCGAAACCGAAATGGTACAGACCGTTGGGCGCGTTCTGTTCATGATTGGGCAGGATCGCGAGATTGAAATAACCGTCGGTGAGAAAAATCGCGCCGCCTTCCTCTTTTTCCTTATGCAGCATCTGCATCTCAAAGACGTCCATGTAAAACGTCGCCAGCTTACCGGTATCTTCGGTGCGGATGGCCAGATGGCGTAGTTTAGGCATGAGCTGTCCTCCTTGGAACGGTTGGGAAACGGTTGATAAGTAATTTATTTTTCCGCCGCGCGGGTGATGCCGATGCCGAACGGTTCGGAGCGATTGCCGAACATCACCAGCGGCTCGGTCCCTTTATTGATCAACTGATAATATTCTTTCGCCGCGAAAAATACGATGTCATCTTTTTTCGCCACCCGCTCCCCGCCTTTAAAATCTTTCACCGTACACTCGCCTTGAATGACCAGAAAGGTCTCCGGATTTTGATGGAAGTGCATCGGCGTATCGTCGCCCGGCTCAAAGTAAAGCATCCACGAGCGAAAATTATCCGTGCCGAAGAAATGGCTGTTCTTGATTTTCTGCTCGCGCGCCTGGTCAATCTTCTGCACTAGGTTGAGAAACTCCATGGCACCCTCCCGGTCAATATGAACGAGCCGAACTTATCGCGAGGCGGGTTTGGTTGTCAATTGGAGGGCCAGGGGCAATTGGAGCGATGGAGTAGTGGAGTAATGGGTTTTTCCGGACCCCAACACTCCATTACTCCAATACTCCATCACTCCAACTTTTCCCTCACCGCAACTCCAGCTCGATCTGATCGCGGTCGACGATCATCGGCAGCATCGCTTCGCGAATCGCCTTCTCGCTCACTTCGCCGAAACGTTCTTTGAAACGATCGACGGGCACCACGGCTTTGGCCATGGCGCGGTGGCCGCCGGCGCTGCCGATGTCGTCGTAGAGTTTTTTCATGATCTCGCCGGCGCTTTTGACGTAGCCGACGTTGCGCACGGAAATCACCACGCGGTCATTGACGATGCCCGAAACCACGCCCCAATCGACGCCTTCGATCTGCAAACAGAACTCGGCCATCTGCGGAATCACATCTTCGCGGTTGACCTCGCCCAGGTGAATCACGGCGACGCCGCTGTCGACTTGCAGCCGGCTGAGCGCCCGGCCAAAGGCTTCGAGATCCTCGCGCGGCAACGCCGGTCGCTCGATGCGGGTGATCATCGCCTTGTTGGCGAGCGGATAGAGATAGTTGAAAGCGCTCAAGTCGGCCAAGTTGTTGCCGCGCTCAAGAAACAGCGTGTCGGTCTTGATGCCGTAAACTAATGCCGTGGCCAAACGCTGCGACGGCTCCATGCCGGCGGCGCGCAGATACTCGGTAAAAATCGTCGCCGTCGAGCCGTAACCACTGCGCAGATCGGCGAAGCGCGCTTTGAAATTGGTCCGTTTGGGATGATGATCGACGACCAGATCGACCCGGCCGAGCGGCTGTTCGAAGTAAGGCGGCTGGACGTCGACCAACGCTAAGCGCGCGCCGTCTTTATGCAAGTCTTCAGGCGTGATTCGCTCGATCTGAATTTCCAACAGATCGATCATCGCCAAATTTTCCGGCCGGGTCACCTGGCCGAAGGTGACGATCGGCGTGGTGGCGCGGTTGCGGTTGAGCAATTCGCGCAGCGCCAGAGCGCTGCCGATGGCGTCAGGATCGGGATCGTGCTGCAAGAGAATGTTGATCTTCTCGCCTTCGTCGAACAGCGAACGAATGCGCTCGACCTTTTTAATGTTCAAAGTACCGAGCAGCTGGGCGGCGCAAAACTCCTCGAAGATATCGGCCAACAACAAGTGACGCAGCAGCGCGTCCTCCGGTTCTTTGCTCGGCTTCTTGCCGTTTTTCTCCGAGGTCAAAGAAACGATCGAAATATTCTTGTCTAATTCGCGCAGCAACCTGCATACCGCATGCTGATCGTCGCTGTCGCGCACGAACACCACCGCTTGGTCTACATGGTGCAGTTTGATCTTTTTATAGATGTCATCTTTGTAGAGATCGCCGTGGCGCACCTTGCCGCCTTGGCGCTTGATCCGCCCGGCAATGCGTTGATTGGGCACCAGATAGCGCACGTCGCCCTGTTCGGCGGCAACATTGCGCATAAATTGAAACAACAGATCGTCCTCGCAAATTGCCAGATACTGCATAAGGGTTTCCCTTGGACAGGGAATTATTCTGCGAGCTGAGACGTGAAGACTTTGACGGGGTTGCTTGGGTGCACGAGGTCGAACTGTAGCAGCTAGGCCCGGCTATTTCCAGGGCCACCTTGATCCCAGCCACCACCCACCATATAAGGTGACGATCGATTAAGAAAAAGAGAGCCTGTGAACGAATGATCAACAGCGGTGAAAGAGGCTTTGGACTACCCAAGTTCAGCTTAGCGGAACGGCAGCGGCGTTGGCAGCGCGTGCGCGAGCGCATGGCCCAAGACCACTTGGATGCCATCATCGGTTTCCCCAATCAAAGCCATTGGGACCAGTTTCAAGCGAACATTCGCTATCTAACCCACATCGGCGGACATCAAACTGAAGTCGCCGTGGTCTTTCCCGCAACCAGTGAACCCACCGCGTTTGTCCGCGGCGGCAACGAAATCGAATGGTGGAACATCGCTCAAGACTGGGTCCACGACATCCGTCCCTCACGCCGGGAATGGAGCCCGCCGCTGATTACGCGCATGAAAGAATTGAATTTGCAGAATGGCCGCATCGGCGTCAGCGGTTTGAGCGGTTTGTTGCGCGCGCCCGAAGGTACCGTGGTTTCAGGCATGCTCGATCGGGTGCGTGAAGCCTTTCCCAAGGCGCGGTTTGAAAACGCCACGGAGATGTTGCAGGACGCCCGCTCCGTCAAAGGACCGGAAGAAGTCGCTTGGATGGAACGGGCGGCGGAGATTCTCGATAAAGTCGTCGCCGCGATTCTTGCCAAAGCCAAACCCGGCGTGATGGAAAACGACATGGTGGCGACCATCTGGCAGACGATTATTTCAAATGGCGGCGATTATCCATCGATGACTCATTGGGGCGCCGGCGCCGACGTGCCCTGGGCGTGTCGCATCGCGCCACACCGCCCGCTTCAAGCCGGCGACATGATCAACACCGAACTGGAAGCCAAATATGGCGGCTATGTTTCGCAAACCGTGCAAGCCGCTTGTCTGGGAAAAATTCCAGTGGAATTGAAGCGCGCCTTCGAGGTCAGCGTAAAAGTTTTCGATGAGCTGGTGAAGTTCATGAAGCCGGGCGTGTCCTACCGCGCCGTGGTGGAATTTTATCAGAAGCTCGTGCGCGAAGCCGGATTCATCCCGAAAGGCATGTTGCTGCACGGCCGCGGCATCGGCGAGGACCGGCCGCAGATCACCGGCGAAGTCGAAGGCGATATGTACACCAGCGCTACTTACACGCAGCATCTCGATTTGCCCATGGTCGAAGGCAATGTCTTCGTGCTCAAACCGGGAGCGATGCCGGGCGACGCGCCGGATTCGATCCGCTGTGGCGATACGGTTGTCATCGAAAAAAACGGCGCGCGCCGCCTGGGCAAACGGCCGTTTAGCTTTCCGGAAATTATTTGATCGGGACGGCAAAAATTTTTTTAGTGCAGCGGTTGACGGCTATAGGCAATTTTAGTTAGGTTCCCGTTGTCAGCCATGCGCCTGTCGGAGGAAAATAAAAATGGTCGCGGAAATTCGTTACGGAGTTGAAACCATCGACCATATCGCCATCCCGGTGGGCGATCTGGCAGTCAATCAAGCTTTCTATGTCAACATCCTCGGTTTGAAATTCAAAACCACCCGGCGCAATCCCGACGGTAGCCCGCGCCAAACCTACGTCCTCGCCGGCGAAAATATCATTGGCCTGCACCTGCCCGGCGTCAGCGCGCCGGCTTCGGCGAGCGCCGCGCCGCGCATCGGCGTCGGCGTTTCAGCCGCGCGCTTCGAGCAGGTCGAGCAAAATTTATTGCTCGCTAACCATGCGTTTAGCGGACCGGTGCAACATTCCGCGGACGCGCCGCTAGCGCGCTCGATTTATTTCGACGATCCCGACGGCAACCATCTCGAATTCTGCGTCCGCCGCAAAGAGCCGTCTAGCGAATGCATCAGCCACACGGTCTTCGAAACCCGCAACTTGAAAAAAGCCCTGACCTTTTACTCCGAAGTTCTCGGCACCGGCGCGCCGGTCGCTTGTGGCACAGAAATGATGATCCCAACCCAGAATGGCCAGATGATCGGTTTGGTTGAAGTCGAAGAACTATCCGAACGCAGCAAAAAGCATGGCCGCGGCTGCCACATGGCGATGAATGTGGCTCAAGAAGATTTCGCTTCCATGATCGCGCTGGTCGAACGCCATGGCGGCCGCAGTCAAGGCGACAAACGCGCCGACGAAGGGCTACGGCCCGAAGGCGAGCGCAGCATTTATCTCTTCGATCCCGACAACAACCGCTTGCAGATCACCGCCCTGGCGCTCAATCACAAAGATGAACTCCTCGACGACGAAGAAAAATGGCGCCGCATCATCGCCGCCCGCAAAGAACAAGGCCGCGGCCTGAGTAAATGGGAAAGCGACGGCAAGAAACTGCTCTAAAAAAAATTACTACTGCTCGTTAGCAGCCATTGCAGATTGATTCTTAGCCGCAGAGGGCAGTTTCGCACCGAACCAGTTTTCCTAATGGGTATCGGCGTGAACCTGTCACCCATCTGACGATGCCGAAATGAATTGACCTTATGTAGGGGCGCGATTCATCGCGCCCCTACATCGATTCGTTCAGGTCATGGAAGAGCCAGTAGGAGGGTTGATAAGTGATACCCATCACGCATGCGACATTTCGAATACCCTCGAAGCCGATGGATTTCGTTAGAACTCAATCCATCCTACGAAACGAAACGCTATTAACTCTTCGTCGCCAAGATCAGTGTCGTCCCAGGCAAGGTCTTGGGAATATCGCCGTGGGTTTCGATGGCAGCGAACCCAGCTTTCTTTAGCCACTCGGAATATTGCGACAGCGTCCAGCACTCGCCTTCCGGCGTGTGCGTCAGCGTGTAGACCGAAAAGCGCAAAGCGAATGTTGGTTCCGTGCGTTCTTCGTTGGGCACGAAATCGTTGACCACGAAAATGCCGCCGGGCTTCAAAGCGGAATACGCTTTGGCGAACAACTCCTGATTGCCTTTCGGCGATTCGAAGCGGCAGAAATTGCTGGCGAGAACAAGATCATAATAATTCGTTTCGATATTCGCCGTGTGATGTTCGCCGTCGATGAAACGAATTTTTCCTTCGAGGCCGCGTTCTTTGTTAGCCTTCTTCGCCACTGCGTTAACGTTGGGCCAGTCTAACTGCGTCACCTGCGCGCTCGGATCACGCGTGACGATGGTCATTCCGAAGATGCTCGACCCACCGGCGATGTCGAGGACGCGCATGGCTTTACGCTCGCCGCCAATTTTTAAGATATCGCACAGCGCTTTGGCCGCCGGCTCGGCGATGACGATGATGCCGAGCACGAGCTTTTCCCAAACTTGCAGCTCGGCGTTGGTGTCCATGCGGCTGAGCGGCTTGCCGGTCTTGAGCGATTCTTTGAGATGGGCCATGCCATCCCACAGCGCTAAAGCGACGTAGCGAAAATCGCCGCAATAGGAAGGTTTGCCTTTGACGAGAAAAGCTTGCGCTGACGGCGCGAGGAAATACTTGCCGTCGCGCTTTTCAATCAGCGACAACGCCGGCAGGCTGTCGAGCACGATGCGCGTGGCGCGCGCATCCGTGCCGGCTTCCCGCGCCACCGCGTCGGCAGTGTTATGGCCCTTGCTGATCAGCGTGAAGAAATCATACTCCAATGCGGCGTCGAGAATTTGACTGTTGGCGAAATCGCCGAGGATGCGCATCAGCGGTCGGGGCGAAACTTCTTCTTGGTTAGAATCGGCCATGGTTATTCTTTGTACAAGCCTTCTTTTTTGATTTGCTGATAGACGCCTTCGAAGAACCAGGCGAAGTAGGAAGTTCCCATGCGCATGCAGTATTCGAGATTGAAACCCGGCCGGGTCTCGGCCTTGCCTTCCATGAGCAAGTTTTTCAAGACCAGCCAATCGAGATCGGCGTGGGCCATGATGCCGTCATGCTCTTCGAGATCCGCTTTGGCGTGCACCCGAAAGTAGACGATCTTATCTTCGGGAAAGTTGTAAACCTTGCGCAGCGCCGTGCCAAAAAAACGCGCCCAGTGGCCCACCGCTTCTTCGACACAGAACGACGCCCACCATTCGGCGGTGGTCCCCTCATACAAAACGCCGCGGTAGTATTCCAAAAACGCCCGGCACTCGGCGAGCATTTCGTACTCGACCATGTCGTCATCTTTGAGACCGAAGTTGTATCCCTGCTCGAGAACGATCTGAATATGGCCGGGGGGCTTGGGATGAATCATTTCGTCGGCGACATGGGCGGCGAAATGTTTGAGCAGCTCGGGGTGGCGTTTGAAAAATGGCTGCTGGCGCTGGTAGGCGACACCGT
The DNA here is from genome assembly GCA_009692615.1 of Deltaproteobacteria bacterium. NCBI lineage: Bacteria > Pseudomonadati > Myxococcota > Myxococcia > Deltaproteobacteria bacterium. The sequence goes on from SHYW01000039.1 coordinate 13,063, forward strand.
GAAAATTATTGATCTCGGCGACGAAGCCATACCAGTTTTGCCAAAAGATTTTGAGCGCCTCCATGGGCAGCGTGCCGTTGCCCATGTCGCTATGAAAGCGTCCCTTGATGAGCCACTTGTCGGCCAAGTCCAACAAATATTTTTTCAAATCGGCGATCACCGCGTCGGCTTCGGCCTCGGTTAATTTCTTGCCGCTAAAATCCTGTCTGCCCAGACTCATAAATTCCTCCGTGATTAATAAAGCGCGCCGGGATTTAAGATATTGTTCGGATCCACCAGCTGCTTGATCTCTTTGATGACATCGTAAAGATTTCCCAAACGCTGATAAGGCACCGGCCCTTTGGTGCTCAGCGTCGGCGCGGTCCACACCACGCCGCGCTCGTTGCTAAACTGCGCCACCATGCCCATCCATTTACGCAGCTTGCCGACATCTTCCTCGTCGTAGGGATTGTAGAAAGTGAAATACTCTTCTTTGATGGCGAAATCGCGGGTCACGTAACTGTCATGCTGCGGCGAGTGCTCGGCGTCCCAGATGCCGCATTCGCGCTTGGCCGCTTCGTCGAGATCGTACATCTCTTTGAGAAAAGTAAGCGGATACATTTTCGAAGTGACGGCGAACATGCCGGTATGGCGCACCACCGCACCGCACCAACCGTCCGGCCCCATGACATGCCAATCGGGCCAGCCGTGCAAACCCAACTCCTGCGCCTGGGCGCCCATCGCCTTGTCGGCGATCTCCGGCACGTCGACACCGCCGGCGGATTGGTAAATCCGCCGCATGCGCTTTTCCTTGAACGCCAGCTCTTCTTGATCGCGCGCCAAGAGCACGGTCTTCAAGAAAAACCAGCCGTCGTCGGGAATTTTGCTTTTATCGTACAAGCCCTCTTCCATGGGCCAGTGATACTGCCAGCGGTCGGTGAAATGAATGTCGTAAACCACTTCGCCGCGTACCTGTTCCATGAGCGCGTCCTGCACCTGTTGCAACTGATCGCGGCGGAACACGTAGCAGTAATCATGCAGCCACTCGCGCCGGCATTGAATCGCGCGCAGACAAACTGTGCTGATGATACCCATGGAACCGGCGGCCAGAGTAAACAGGCCGAGCAAATCCGGCAGGTGAATCCATTTTTGAAACGGTCCGAAGGTCGTTCCCTGATTTGCTAGCGCGCCCAAACGAATCGTCTCGCCGTTGGCGAGAATCACTTCAAGGCCGAGCACCATGTCGGCGATCCAACCGTAGCGCGTCATGCCGTAGCCGATGCCGCCCTTGTTGATCATCGCGCCGATGACCACGGCGGGTCCGTAGGTGCCGAAGTTGGGCAGCATCAGACCCTGCTGGCGCAGTGCATGGTGAATCGCGTAAACGCTGGCGCCGCCTTCGGCGATGACATACTGCAGAGTCGGATTTACTTCGAGAACCTTGTCCATGCCAAGCATGTCCAACAGCAAGCCGCCTTTGAGCGGCGAGCTAATGCCCATGCCGACGCCGCCCTTGGCGACGATGGGAATTTTATTTTCATTGGCGAATTTTAAAATATCGGCAACCTTGTGATTGCCCTGGGCGTCGGATTCAATACGCACGATCACATCCGGCAAAGCGCGATAGGCGCCGTAGGCCAAGGTATGCTGGTAGTTGATCTTGTCGATCGGATTGGTCGAGATCCGCCGCGGGCCGACAATGTCGGTTAGTTTAGCGATGATCTCGTCGAGAGTAAGCATGGAAATGAGATTTTAAGTAAAATTGCAGAGTGCAAAATACAAAAGTTAAAATCGAAAACGTTTATCCGCGATCGCCGTCGAGCAATTAGAAGGTTTTGTAATATGGAATCTGGAATTTGTAATTTCTCACAGCTGCAGATGACTCCCACCGGTAATCAGCATATGACTTCCCGTCATCATGCTCGCTTCATCGCTGGCCAAGAACGCGATCGCCCCGGCGATGTCTTCAGGATAGAGATGCCTTTTCAGCGGCCGGGTATCCTTCACCCGCTCGCGAAACGCTTCGGGCATGATCAGCGAGGCATCCGTTAACGTAAACGCCGGCGTCACCACGTTGACGGCGACGCCCAGCGGGCCCAATTCAATCGCCATCGTATTCGCCATCGATTCGAGCGCCGACTTCGCCGCCGCATAGGCGCCCATGCGCGGCAGCGGCTGCTGCGCCAAGCGCGTGCTAACGACGATAATCCTGCCAGCCTGCTTTTCTTTCATCGCCGGCAAGCAAACCTGCACGCAATTATAGAATGCCGACAACTCATGCTCGATCGCCTGATGAAATTTGTCCCAAGATATTTCGTGCAGCGCACTGACTTGAAACGGAAAGTAGGCGTTGTTGACCAGTATATCGATAGCGCCAAGTGCTTCACTCGCGGCGCGCACCATGGACTCGACCTGGGCGCGTTGGGTGACATCGGCTTGATAAACGATCCCGCGCCCGCCGGCGCCGCGAACTTCGTCGAGAACTTTCTCGGCCGCCTCGCGGTTCTGATGGTAATTGACGACTACCGCGGCGCCGCCTTGGGCCAAACGAATCGCCGCCGCCGCGCCGATGCCGCGGCTGGCGCCGGTAACTAGCGCGACTTTACCGCGCAATGTCGGAATTGTTTTCGCTTCTGCCATGACCAGGACGAGAACTAAATTGCCGCCTCGCCGTGCGCGGCGTTCTGTTCGTACTTCGCCGCGTTGCTCTTGAACGACAGGAATTTCATTTTCACATAGGGCGAAGTGTAGCCGTTGAGAATACGCTCGACGCGGCCCGGCTTGCTGTAAAAAGATTGAAACGCCCAACCGGTGAGTTCGCCCAACTGTTGGCGGCTCAAATATTTCGTCGGCATCACCGAATGTTCCAAGTCGTAGAGACTCAGGTTGTCGATTTCGATGATGTTGTTCTTAACTGCGGCTTTGTAAATCGGCGAGCCGGGAATCGGATTGAGCACTTGAATCATTACGATGTCGGGATCGATCTCGTCCACCGCCTGGGCGCGCTGGCGGATCTTGGCTTCGTCATCTTCCCAAAAACCGTTGAGGTAAGTCGAAATGGTGGAAATGTCGTTCTGGCGCAGGAACTGAATCAGCTCTTTCAATTCTTTGACGCCGACTTTCATCGGTCCCTTACGCGCTTCGGCGATCTCCTCGTCCGTGCCGCCGTCGATGCCGATCAATACTTGATACAAACCGACCTTGCGCAATCGCGGCACCAGATCCTTATCGCGAATCAGGTTTTGCGCGCGGCTGAGCATGAACCAGCTCATGTCTAACTCTTTCTCCTCTAACGCTTCGACCAAGTCGACCATCTTCTGCCGATCGGAGCTGAAATCGTCGTCCATGAAGGTGAGGGCTTTGACGCCATAAGTCTTGTTCAGCAGTTCCATTTCTTCAGCGATTCTCTTCCCGCCTTTGGTTCGGTGCGAGGTGAAATCGCGCGGGTTGCGCGGGTCGACCAGCCACCACTCGTAGCAAAAATGGCATGCGCCCTCGCAGCCGCGCGAAGTCACCGACTCATTATAATTGGGAATCACCGAGTAGCCGTAATACTTGTCCATCGGAAACAGATCGTAAGCGGGCATCGGCAGCTCGTCGAGATTGGCGATCACCGGCCGCGCCGGCGTCAGCACCACCTCGCCATTTTTGCGGTACGCCAGCCCCTTGATCGCGCTGAAATCGGGCGTGGATTTTTTCAGTTCTTCTAATAACTCACAGACGGCGTATTCATTGTCGCCAAACACGCCGACAATCGCAAAGTCGAGTTGCGGATTGTCAGCCATGATCTTTTGCGGCACCGCGGTGTACATCAGACCGCCACCGATGGTAACCGTTTGGGGCGCGACCTCTTTGATCTTTTGCATCGCCGCATGGAAGCGATTGAGCGTCGCCGCACCGCCGGCCGCGGCAATCATAGCGCCAAAGAAGACCGCCTCGGGCCGTTGCCGCAGCACTTCCGCCAACATCTGATCGTCGTCCAAACCGAGCGCGCGGCAATCTAAGACGGAGACCTCCGCGCCATTCTTTTGCCGAATGAAAGCCGCCACTTGCGCATGAAGCGCGTTAACCGCCAAATGACGCTCGCCCCAGGGCGCCCAATTGCCCATGGGGGGGGTAACAAAAAGAAGTTTCATGTTATCTCCTGGTATATGGAAGGATCGCTGGACAGTAAAATATTTAATACCTTAAGGATTGTCAAGATTAGGCCGCGATTGAAAGGCGGCGCAGTAATTTCCAAGCGACGGGAATCGCCGTTTTTGATTCGCCTGATAAATCTGTTGACAACTATCTGCCCTTTTGGTACTGGTGCGCTGCTGATGACACTGTGTCAATGTCCTAATCGTAACCATTGGAGGGAACTAATATGGCTCAAGCGGCTGAAGAACAACTTTTAGATATTCGCGTTGCCGAAGCATCGGCGGCGTATAAATTTTATCTGAACAATGAGAAGTTAATTCTCGGCACTTCTTCAACGGTGCTATTCCTGTTGACCTGGGAAACCATTGGCAATTGGGCGGGGCTCATCAATCCCATGTTCATGAGCGCGCCGTCGATGATCGCCAAGGCTGGATGGCAAATGTTCGCCTCGGGGGAAATTTGGAATGACCTCTATGTCAGCGGCGTCGAGTTCGGCTGGGGCTACTTCTTGTCGATCATCTTCGCGGTCCCATTCGGCATCGCCATCGGCTGGTACAAAAGATTCGCGTATGTCTGCGATCCCTTCGTCAACGCCATGAACGCCACGCCACGTGTCGCGCTTTTGCCATTGGTGATTATTTGGCTCGGCATCGGCATTTTGTCGAAGGTCGGCATCATCTTTCTCGGCGCGGTTTTCCCACTGCTAATCAATACCCGTGACGGCGTCAAAACTACGCCGGCCAATTTGCTCACCGCGGCGCGCAGCTTCGGCGCCTCGGAATGGCAGATTTTCAAATCCGTCGTGCTCCCTTCCACCGTGCCTTTCATCTTGACCGGTTTGCGCCTGGCCATCGGCCGCGCGCTGATCGGCGTCATGGTCGGCGAGCTCTATGCCGCCACCGCGGGCATCGGCTTCATGATCACCGTCGCCGGTGCGACTTTCCAGACTGACAAAGTGTTCGTCGGCGTTCTGATCTTCGCGATCAGCGGCATGGCTTTAACCGAAGTGGTCGATCGCTACGAGAAACGCTTCGATAAATGGCGCCCCAGAGTCGGCCACGATTAGGCTTGACCCCAAGCTAAAGCTTATCTAAACCCCAAAATGGCGCTGGAACGTTCCAGCGCCATTTTTTTCTACACAACAGCAAATATAATGGCAGTGACCACAAGTTTGATAGTTTTGACCGGCATCGAACCGCCGCATTGCCATGAACTAACAACTTCTCTACGAACCCAGTCAATTGACTGACCGTTTATAAGTCTGACGGAGGCCCCCATGCGCAGAATCGGCGGCGTGATCCTACTCATCACTTTAGTCATGGCCGTGATGTTCTTTCGCCAAGCGATCGGACTTTACGTTGACTGGCTATGGTTTCAGGATGTTGGCTACGGGCATGTTTTTACTACCATCCTCACCTACAAAAGCGCTCTCGGTGGTATCTCCGGCAGTCTGTTCGCGCTGTTAATCTACGTCAATTTGAAAATCGCCTCCTCGATGCCGACCGGATTTCATTACAGCGGCGCCGACAATATTATTGAACTTCCCGCCCCCGAGCTCATCGATCCGATGTTCAAGCGGCTGCTGCTGCCGGGCGCGCTGCTAGTCGGCATCATGGCGTCACCCCAAGGCGCGGCCAGTTGGGAACAAGCATCGCTGTTTTTCAACGCCGTGCCGTTCAACTTACAAGATCCGCAGTTTGGCCAGGACGTCGGCTTCTATGTTTTTCGCTTGCCGCTGTTACGGGTCATTTACCATTGGGCGATCTTTGCCATCGGCTTGAGCATCGTCGCCTGCGCGGCGGTTTATCTTGTTTACCGCGGCATAGAATATACCGCGCGCGGCCTGTTGCTCGGCGCGCGTGCGCGCAATCACTTACTGGTTCTGTTCGGCTTGCTATTGATCGCCAAGGCCGCCGGCTATTATCTCGACGCTTTCGACCTTTTGCACTCGAGCCGCGGTGTGTCCCATGGTGCCAGCTACGCCGATGTTTATGGCAATTTGCCGGCGCTGAGAATTCTCACTTTTCTCGCCTTGATCGCGGCGGCGCTCTGTTTCGCGCAAATTTACCGCGCCGGTTATAAATTTGTCATCCTCGGCGTCGGCGCTCTAGTCGGCGTACACCTGCTCGGTCTCAACGCCTACCCGACGCTATTGCAGCGCTTTCGCGTCACGCCCAATGAAATCGAAGCGGAGCGGCCGTTCATCGAGCGCACGATCAAGTTCACTCGTTTTGCCTTCGGCTTGGATAAGATCACAACTAAAGATTTCCCGGCCGATGAGCAGCTCACGGCGGCGGATCTCAAACGTAACGAATCGACGATCAGCAACATCAGGCTCTGGGACCATCGGCCGCTGCTGACCACCTACGCGCAGCTGCAAGAGATTCGCCCCTATTATAAATTTGTCGATGTCGACAACGACCGCTACATGATCGACGGCACTTATCGCCAAGTGATGCTGTCGGCCCGCGAGCTGTCCCACCAACATCTGCAAAGCCGCAACTGGATCAACGAGCATCTGACCTTCACCCACGGCCATGGCGTGGTCTTCGGCCCGGTCAACCAGGTCACCTCGAGCGGCCAGCCAGAATTTTTTATCAAAGACATTCCGCCGGTGGCGACCACTTCGCTGAAAATCTCTCGCCCCGAGATTTACTACGGCGAACTCGCCAACGACTATGTCTTGGTGCAGACCAAATCCCAGGAATTGGATTACCCGGCGGGGGATCAAAATATTTACACGACGTACAAGGGTCAGCGCGGCGTGGCTATCGGCTCCCTATGGCGCCGCTTGGTTTTTTCCGCTCATCACGCATCGCTGCGCATCTTGCTGGCCCAGGATCTTAACGCCGAGAGCCGGATACTTTACTACCGCCAGATTCAGGAGCGGGTAAAAAAGATCGCGCCGTTTATCATTTTCGACCGGGATGCTTATGTGGTCGTCGCCCAGGGTGGCAGACTATTCTGGATCGTCGATGGCTACACGGTTTCGGATCGCTTTCCCTATTCGGAACCGCTGCGCCAGCAGGGCACTAACTATATTCGTAACTCGGTCAAAGCGGTGGTCGACGCGTACCAGGGCACGGTGGAGTTTTATACCAGCGACACCCAGGATCCGGTGATTCAATCCTTTGCCAAGACTTTTCCCAATCTGATGAAACCACTTGAAACCATGCCCGAGGATCTGCGCGCCCATATTCGTTATCCGCAGGATCTATTTTCGATTCAGGCGCGGGTCTACACGACCTATCACATGCAGGACCCGCAGGTTTTTTATAACAAAGAAGACCTGCTCAGCATCCCGCGCCAAAATGACGAAGGGCGCGAGCGCGATGTCGAGCCTTACTACACGATCATGCGCTTGCCCGGAGAAACCAAGGAAGAATTCGTCCTGTTGCTGCCGTTCACGCCGAACAAGCGCGACAACATGCGTTCCTGGTTGGCAGCGCGCAGCGATGCGCCCCACTACGGCAAACTAATCGCCCTGGACTTTCCCAAAGCGAAACTGGTTTACGGACCGAAACAGATCGATGCCCGCATCGATCAAGACACGACGATTTCCCAACAGCTGAGCCTGTGGAACCAGCGCGGCTCGCAGGTGATTCGCGGTAGTTTATTATCGATTCCTATCGACCGCTCCTTGCTCTACGTCCAGCCGCTCTATCTGGCGGCGGAAAAGGGCTCCCTGCCGGAACTCAAGAGGGTGATCGTCGCCTTCGGCAATCGTATCGCCATGGAAGAAACCTTGGAGCAATCGCTGCAACGAGTTTTCGGCGCAGCACCGGCCAAAGAAGCGGCGCAACCGGTGGTCGCCGCGGCCCCGCAAGCGGCGGCGAAAAGTGAGCAAACCCCGGCGCGCCAGGCGCTGGACCATTTTCAACGGGCCCAGGAAAATCTCAAGCAAGGCAACTGGGCCGGCTATGGCGATGAAATGAAAAAGATCGAAGCGTTATTGAAGGAAATGCAAAAAGGCCGGTGATGAGTTTCGGTGCTTAGCGTAAGCAACCGGCGATCAACAACGCTAATGGAAGCGGTTGATCCCTCGTCTTTGCGAGCTATTGTTGCTATAAGACCCCGATGAGCGACCAACGGCGCCGCCTCGCCATCAGAGGGCTGATCTTCATTGTTCTGGTAGCGCTGCTGTTCTTCTTTAGCCGCTATATTCCTCGGCCATTCAGCGCCTTCGCCCCTGCCAGCGAAGATCTCGACGACTTCGAGGGGATTTATGCCAGCAGCGATAAGCTCAGCAAGTTCTTGCAAAACCTCGGCCCCTACTCGCCGGCAGTATTCGTCCTATTACAAGTCTTACAAGTGGTGGCCGCGCCAGTTCCCGGCGAGCTCACCGGCGTCGCCGGCGGTTATGTCTACGGCGAAACGGTGGGTTTTTTGTTGTCGACGGTTGGACTTTCCCTAGGCTCGTGGTTGGCCTTTGAGCTGGCGAGTATTTTGGGCCGGCCTTTTGTCGAGCGTTTCGTCAAACGTGACGTGCTCGAGAAGTTCAACTTCCTCACCAGCAGCACCGGCGTGGTGATTTGCTTTGTGCTGTTTTTGTTCCCCGGTTTTCCCAAGGATTATCTTTGCTACGTACTCGGCTTGAGCCGCATGAAGGTCGGCACGTTCTTGTTCGTATCCATCATCGGCCGAATCCCCGGCACTTATCTGCTCACCATGCAGGGTGCGACCATCGCCAATCAACAGTACAGCACATTCGCGATTATCTCTGTGGCATCGGTGGCGATCTTGGGGGTCGCCTATTTCTATCGCAATCAGATTTTCGACTGGGTCAAACGGCGCGAGGAACCGAAATAAACATCGTTAAAGTCCAGTACCGCGGGTCAGAAAGTAAAAAATCGGCGACACCACGATGCGATACCAAGCGAACGGCGCGAGCCGGCCGCGGCTGAGAAAACTGACGAAGCCTTTGACGGTAATAAAAGCGACGACAAATGAGATCACGAAGCCGATGCCCAGAGCGACTAAATCTTCACCAGCCAGTTGGCCGCGCATTTTGATCAGCTCGTAACCGCTGGCGGCGCACAACACCGGCACGGCGATTAAAAAAGAAAACTCAGCCGCGCCTTTGCGGTCGAGGCCGAGCAGCATGCCGCCGACAATCGTCGCCGCCGCCCGCGATGTCCCCGGCCACAAGGCGAGAACTTGAAACAGACCGATACCGAAAGCCTGCATCAGTGAAATGTCCTCCAGGGCGACCGAACGCCGCTGGGCGATGGAGCGCTCGACCAGCAGAATCGCCACGCCGCCAACCAACAAGGCCACCGACACCGCTTCGGGATTGAACAAGCGCTCCTTGATCGCGTGGCGCGCGACAAAGGCGATCGACAACGCCGGAAACGTCGCCATGACGATGCGCAAGATTCCCGGCCAACCCTTTAAATTCGAACCCGAGCCGAGCAGCGATTGGCCGGAAATCGGCATCAGCCCGGCGAATCGGTGCCAATAAAGAAACACCACCGAGAGAATGGCGCCCAATTGGATCGCCACTTCGAAGCTCGACGCTTTGTCGCCGACAAAGCCAAGCATGTGGCCGGCGATAATCAAATGGCCGGTCGACGACACCGGCAAAAACTCCGTTACCCCTTCGACCACACCCAACACCGCTGCGATTGTCCAACTATTCATAATTGTCCTTCCGGTAGCTGCTCTGGTTGCGAGCCCTTGTTGTTGCCGCCATCGAGTTTAAGGTTTCCAAAGTACCACGTAATCGTTGACCATGCCGACCTGTTTGGGCGCGGCGCCAATTTCCGCTTCGAGACGAGCGCGATTTTTTTCCTTAACCAAGATCACCATCGGTCGTTTGACGCTTTTCCACTGTTCGCGAAACTCGTCGAAATCCAACAACGCCCGGCCGCGCGGACCGATAGGCTCTGCCCGTTTGCCCAGGGCGTAAAAATTCCCCAAAAACGTCCGCTTCTTGTTGCGATAGGTCACCACCCAGAGCGGTTTCTCGGCGCGCAGATAAAAAGCCATGCCCGATTGAAAGGTATCGTAAAACACCACTTGGGTGTCAGGCCGAACCATCGCCGCAGCTTTTTCCGCCAAACCCTTAGCCGAGCGCGCCGAAGCGGGCGCGCTAATTACCTGCGCGACAAAAGCCAAGGACGCGACCAAGGCACAGGCTTGAACGACAAAGAGTTGCTCCTGGCGGAAAGTTTTCCGTGTTGCTTGCCAGCACGCAAGCAGAGTCAGGGTTATGGCAACCATGATGCCATAAAGCCAGACCGGATGGGTTAGCACGCTGACACCGCTGCCTATAGTACGCGGCAAGATTGCCGGATAAACGATCCCAATGACAAAATAGCATGCCACGAGCCCATGGCAGCCCAAAGTGAGCAGCAGCGCGCGCTGGGCTTTTTTTGGCGATTCGCGGCAAAGATTGACCAGCGGCACGGCGATCAACAACGACAAGGCCGGGAAAATCGGCAGAATGTAGTGCGGCAGTTTTGACCTGGAGAGGGAAAAAAACAACAACGGCAAAGCCGCCCAGAGCACGACAAACAAAGTCTTGTCGTCAAGCGCCTTGCGGCGCCAACCGGCAAGCAGCGTGGGCAGCAACAAGGTCCAGGGAAACAATCCGACCAAGCCGACGACGATGAAATAATACCATGGCTGGCTGCGATCGAATTCGTCGCTGGCGAAGCGGCCGAAATGTTCGTCCCAAAAATAATAGCGCAAATAACCGTCATGGCGCGCGCCGACTTCGAGATACCAAGGCAATACTAAGAGGAGAAACAGCAAGACGCCGGGAAGCAGATAAATGCGCCGCAGCATCGCCCACTGCCGCGTGAGCAAGAGATAAGCAAATATCACCATGCCGGGAACAACGATGCCGATAAGCCCTTTGATCAAAGTCGCGGCGCCGAGCGCACTGTAGAGCAGCAGACACATCCCTCTACGCCGCTGGAGATTTTCACAGTGGCCGGCGTCGTAAAAAGCGCACAGCGCCAGAGTCAGGAAAAACGTCAACGGCATGTCAAAGATGACGATGCGCGCGAGAATAAAAAATTCCGCGCTGGTGAGCAGAATCAACGCGCTCCACAGCGCCGGCCAGCGTCCCCAATGGTCGCGGGCGAAAAAATAAACCAGGCCGACGCAGCCCAACGCGGCGAGCGCCGACGGCAAGCGCGCCGCCCATTCGGAAATGCCAAGGAGTTTCAACGACAGCGCGATCAACCAGTAAAAAAAAATCGGCTTGTCGAGCACCGGATGAAAGTTGTCATGGGGCGTGACCCAGTCTTGGAGCACGAGAATTTCCCGCGCCTTCTCGGAATTTCGCCCCTCGTCGGGTTCGAACAACGGCGCGGCGCCGAGTTGGAAAAATAGAATGAAAATCGCACAAGCGAAAACTATCCAAGGCAGCCAGCTCGCCAACCGGTCGAATCGATCGTCATGCTCGGCAATAGCGGTTTGTGAGTTCGATATCTGGACGATGTTGATCACCGGCGGGCTCAGAGTCTGTTTGCACCATCAGGTTTACCTGACATGGGGCCATTTGCAAGCCGATTTGGCTCGGCGCTGCGACTGAATCAACGTCATTCAACGCGCGTTGACTTAGCCCAAACCGAGGCGTAGCGTAAACGCCTCTGCGTTGGAGCGCCGCGCGGTTCGGTCATTTTGCCGCAACCATACAGCGGCTCCACGCGCGCCGCGAGAACGATGATGAAGTAACGACGACGACACCATAGCGTCGTCCCGAGTTCCGCTAATTCTCCATGATACACCGTGCGCCCAACGCCGCCGATTTCGTTTTGGCCGCGCTACTGCTTTTCATGCCGCCACCGGCACAGGCCCAACAACCGGTGGCGAGTTTTTACTACGACGAGCGCGGCAAAGTCATCCGCCAGGAACAAGACACCAATGGCGACGGCAAAATGGATCGTTGGACCCATTACGACAGCCAAGGCCAAACCCTCCGTGTCGAACAAGATGTCAACTTCGATGGCAAAGTCGATCTGATCGTCCACTACGAAACCGGCAAAGCGGTTCGCCAAGAAAGCGCCAGTAAGAACGACGGCAAAATCGACACCTGGCTTTTTTTCGACGCCAACGGGGAAATCCAACGCAAAGGCCAAGACACCGACGGCTCGGGGCAACCGAGTTTGTGGGTTTATTATCAAAACGGTCATCCGGTGCGCAGCGAAGAAAATATCAAGTCAGCCGGTAAAGCGACTCGCACGGTGCACTTCAAAGACGGCAAGATCAGCCACATCGACGAAGATACTAACGGCGATGGCAAGGCCGATAGTTTTTCCTATTTCGACAACGGTCAGCTCGTGCGCAAAGAACTCGACCGCAAAAACAACGGCAAGATCGATCTGCGGGGTTACTATCAAGACGGCCGGCTGGTCAAACAAGAAGAAGACCTGCGCGGCGACGGCAAGGTGAGCCGCATGGTTTATTTTCAGGGCGAAGCGGTGGTCCGCCGCGAAGAGGACAGCGCCGGGCGCGGCCGCATGGATATGATCGAGATTTTTTCTCAGGGCAGTATCACCAAACGGCTACGCGATAGCAAAGCGAGCGGCAAATGGGACACGGTTTACTATTTTCAAGATAATCAGCTGGTACGTGAAGAGCGCGACAGCGATGGCGATGGCATCTTCGATTTGCGCATCCTTTACGACCAGGGGCAAATCGTCGCCCAGGAAGCCGACACCAACGGCGACCGGCGCGTCGATGTTTGGGTCAAATTTGCCAACGGCGAGCAAGTCGAACAGCTCGAAGATCAAAAAAAACAAGGCAAGATTACCGCCCGCTACAGTTTTAAAAATGGCCAAGTGGTCAGCCAAGAACAAGTCGACGACGGCGAAGCGCCGAGAAAGTCCGCGCCATTCGGCACGGTTGAAGAGGAGCTTCGAAGTATGGCAGGCTACAAATATTAGAGATTTCAAAGTTCTCTGCCACTCGCAGCAAGTGTGAATTTGCCCCGGGAACAAGAAATCAAGTAGAATCGGTTTTGTAAAGTTTGAATTATGAGATCCGAATTACTTTGTCTGTATCTGGTAATTGTGCTGTTGGCAGGTTGCACATCTTCTTCACCTGTCCAGTATCCGCCAGGATCACGACCCTATCCTTCTCAGGGCCCAATCCCGACTAGTCCAGGGCAATCTGGTGTGAATAGTACCCAACAGAATCAACAAGACAGTTCTCGTCGATGGGAACACGCCATCAACAGTGCAAATAAAGGAGCTGTATTAGGGGGCATGTTCGGTGGTCCATTCGGTAGCGCTGGCCTTGGAGCATTAGGGTTGCTCTACGGAATAATTACCGCCGATACAAAAATCGAGGAAGAAAATGCGCAAGCTCAAGCGGCCTACCAGAAATTGACGGAAGAAGGGAGATTGCGTTACGGGAAGGAGCTCGATAAAGACCAACAGCTCGAGGCCGCCATCGAGCAAGAGCTGGCGCGCCAGCGCGAGCTGGAAAATCAAGTCACTGGAACCGCTGGAACGGCGCCGGTGCAAACGCCAATGCGCGCAAGCAACGCGCCACAGCAACGAACAGTCAGTGGCAATCCGCCCGCGGCGAATTCCGCGCCCCAGAATGTTCAAGTTGCCGCACTCATCAAATCGCTACCGCCGCAGCCGTTTAAAAATGTCGAAATGCGCGATGTCAATGGTGACGGCGTTCCGGATCTGTGGATTTATTACGATCCGCAAAAGCCTGGCGAAGTGATGCGCCAAGAAGAAGCTAGCAAAGGCGATGGCCGGGTCGACACCTGGAGTTATTTCAAAGACGGCCAATTGATTCGCCGCGATGTCGACAGTAAAGGACGCGGCCGACCCGATACGGTTTTCAGTTATGACAAGGATCAAATCGTCCGCGAAGAGCGCGATGAAGACGGCCAGGGCCGCATGACCTATCGTGCCAGCTTTCAGAACGGCCGCCTTGCCAAAGTGGAAAAGGACACCACCGGCAGCGGTCGCGCCGATCTGTGGATTTACTACGACAGCAGCCGCGACGGCGAAGTGGTGATCAAAGAAGAACGCGATCTCAACGGCGACGGCGCCGCCGATCTGTGGAGCTATTTTGAAAATGGTCGATTGGTACGCCGTGATGTCAGCGCCATCGGCCTGGAAATTCTCTCCAAGCAGGAGCAGCTGCCGGCGCCCACCGCTGGACTCAAACCGCTCTCGACTCCCGGCAGCTAAACATGCTCGACAACACTTCCAGCGAATGGGGAGAGTCGGAACTTTCCTCGCTCTTTCGCAGCCGGTTTTTATTTTCTTCGCTGCTGTTTCATGCACTGTTATTTTATGTCGCGCTCCACGCCGGCAGTCTCGCGCTGCCCAAAGCGGAAAACAATCCGCCGATTTCCGTACAGCTGATGGAAGTGCGCAGCGGCTTGGACACCAAGAGCATCGGCCCTGGGCAGGGCGCCGGCGGTCCGCGCACCATGCCGAAATTGGGCGTACCGATCCCACCGGCTGAGCGCGTTGGCAAGATCGACAGCGGCTCAGTGGAAACCAACGTCCCGGCGCCGACAACGAATAATGTCGAAGCCGTGCCGCCGCCAAAACCGGTCGCATTGCCTGGACCGAAAGTCTTGGCCCTCGACACGCGCCGCGAAGCGATCAACAGCAAAGAAACCTCAGCCGACTCGCTAGTCCGACTTCCGACCAAGGAAAGCGCTACCCATTTGCCGGCCAACGCCGCCGCCGATCTCGACGCCCATCAAAGAAGCCTAGCCGCGCTCAAAGGCGGCAGTGATAACGTCGGTATCAAAGCGCTCAAAGAAGGCGGCCAAATTCCCGGCGCGCTGGCTGGCAGCGGCACTGGCGCCGGCCCTTTCGGCGTACCCGGCGGCAGCCGTAGCGGCACCGGCATCGTCGGCGGTGGCACCGGCACCGGTACGGGCGGCGGCGGCGCCACGGGGCTCAAGGGAATTCCGGCGGCGGATTACGGTAATTATTTGAACCAGCTAAAAAAACGCGTCGAGTCGGCGTGGAAGTATCCGGATAATATTTCCGGCGTGCAAAAAGTTGCCATCCGCTTCATTCTCGACCGCGCCGGCAAACTGACGCTCTCGGAAGTATTGGAGTCGTCAGATACGCGCTTGAACGCCAGCGCCTTAGACGCGATCCGGCGCGCTTCGCCGTTTCCAGCGATCCCCGACAGTTTAAAAGATCTCGCCAACGAGCCGATGATCATCCGCTTCGAAGTCGCCATCCGCGTGCGCGGTTAGGCGCTCATTTCGTTGCATTAATTTTGATTTAAGGTAATCATCTTCCGAACCTTCGGAAGGAACAGAAATGCAGCAGCAGGGTCTCGATCTTCTCGACATCATTCATAAAGGCGCCATTGCGACTTATCCGTTAATTTTGTTGTCGGTGCTCAGCGTCACCGTCGTGCTCGAGCGCTTTTGGTCGCTGAAAAATTTGAGCTCGATCACTTTGCGCATCACCGAATCGCTGCTCGATCCGCTGCGCAAGGGCCAGCGCGATCTCGCCATCGCCATGTGCAAGCAGCACAACGATTGTCCGGTGGGAAGAATCGTTCTTAATATCCTCAACCACGACAGCGCCGCCCACCCGGAACTCACCAACAGCGTCGCTGTCGAAGCGATGTTCGAGGAGGCCCAACGGCTGAAGAAAAATCTCTGGATTCTCGGCACCGTCGCCAGCAGCGCGCCGTTCATCGGCCTGCTCGGCACCGTGGTGGGCATCATTAAATCATTTGAGAGCATGGCGGTGGCCGGTACCGGCGGCTTCGCTGTCGTCGCCGCCGGCATTTCTGAAGCCCTGGTGGCGACCGCCTTGGGCCTCGGTGTGGCGATCATCGCGGTGATATTTTACAACTACTTTCAAACCCGCATCGCAAGTTTGAACGGCCTGTTCCGCATCCAAGTCGGCAAAGTAATCCACAGTATTAGCATCTGAGCAACCAGCCATGTCGATGACACCCTTGGGCGGCGACGACAACTCGGACATCGTCGCGGAAATTAACATCACGCCCCTGACCGATATTTTTCTCGTGCTGCTGATCATTTTCATGATCACCAGCTCGGCGATGATCGAGTCGGGCGGCAAAGTGAATCTGCCCAAAGCGGTCGCCACTCGCTCGGAGTCGCGCGGCACCACGGTGACGCTCACGCCCAAGCACGAGATCTTCGTCAATCAGAAAAAAGTCAGCGAAGATAGTTTGGAAAAAACTCTCCAAGAGGCGCTCAATGGCAACGCCGATAAGACGGTGATTCTGCGCGGCGACCGCGATGTCTTGTTGGGCGACACCGTCAAAGTCATGTCGATCATCAAGCGTGCCGGAGCGACAGAAATCGCCATCGCCGCCGAAGCTGAAACCAAGGCCCGATAAGTTTCGTTGCCAATTTAATAGGTGCCTCGGGCTTTCGTGTGCATGTTCTGCCACACTCGGTTTGGTTTTTTCACCACGAAGAGCACGAAGGACGCGAAGGTTCGGATAATTATCGCTCCGAACTTCGTGTCCTTCGTGGTGAAAACATCCTCACACTGAACCCAGAAGAAGTTTTAAAAAGACAAATCGCTTAGCGCGCCGGCCCATCGGTGGCCGGCGGCAACTGTTGCGGGCGGCGCAGGCTGTCTTCGCGATTGCGCTCGACATCGCGCTGAATCTCGGCTGGAGTTCGACCCAATCTTTCTACTTCCAATTTAAGCTTCTTTTCCCTCTCGAGAAACACTTCCAGCTCCAAAGACTTTTGGTTGCCCGACTGATAAAAAATCGTGATCGAATCCCGGCCGATGGAGCCGTCGCTGCCACGCGCCACTACGTCGATCTGATTTTTTCCTTCGACCACCGGCACTGCGGATGAAAAGAAGCCATCGGCGGCGAGTCGTAGCTGGGTCGCTTTCTGGCCGCTGGTTTGGTTTGTCACTTGAACAAAATCAACGCCAACAACCGAAACCTGGTCCATAACAGCTAACACATCAGCAGGACGCGCAAGAGGTGTAAACGTTCCTCCACTTTCTTTAGCTATTCCATGGACGGCCCAAGGAAAGGAAAGTACCTCGTCGCCTAGACCAAATACATGGATTTTAATACCGGCTTTGCCAGCAAGACGCGCCGAGTTTATAGTAAGTTGCACATCAGTTTCGGAAACGCTATTGCCATCGCCAGTGGGCAATGAAGGCAAGCCATCCGTCATTAATAACTGCGCTTTAATAGCATCCTGGCGCTTAGAACTTTGACCAAGCCCCATCAACTCACGGATACCGAGCCTTATACCATCAACCATATTGGTACCACCGTTAGGACCGGCCCAATATACTTGGTCTAGCACGCGCCGCACTTGATCGAAATCTTGTGTCAAAGTCTGCACCAACCTCGCTTCCTTCGCAAAAGTAATGATGCCGACTCTTGTGCTTTGAGCGTTGAGTTGCGCTAGCAAGCGTTTTGACGCGATGATTTCGGCGCCAAAAATCGAATGGCGCAAGTTATACCGCGTCGGCTCATATTGTGGCGGCCCTACTCCAATACCGCGCCGGGAAATACTGATCTGTGGTGCCGGTCGTGCAGGCCCGCCGAAAAGATATTTTTCAGGAAGTTCTGATTGAGTGGCAAATTCAGACCCCGCAAACTCGGCCGTGCTGCCGGAAGTATCGATAACCAGAAAAATATCGACGTTGGCGGAGCGGCCGGCATCGCGCGCGACTTTGCCGCTGACAAATAGTGAAGGCTGATCCTGGGGCAAACGGCTGCCGTCTTTGGGCGAAAGTATTTGCACACGCGGCTCGCCGGCCCAAGAGGTAACCGGTCCAATCAGACAGATAAGAAACCAGCCAATGGCAATGATTTTTAAATGAACACGGTTCATGCTGAAAATTCCCAGACGCCCAAACGCTAACATTTTTACCCCCAGGGCAAAAGACCTTTTCCCGACAGTAAAAAATCGAGTTCCGCCAAAATCACCGCTGTGTTATAATTTGCCTCAATATGAAAATGACCAAAGCAATCTTGCTGGCAGCGATTGTCAGCCTCGGTTACTCCATTGATGCCGCGCACGCACAATCGATCTTAGTGCTCAAGAACGGCCGCCAGATCACCGTGCAGAGTTATCGTGAGGATGGTTCGACGATCAAGTTCAGCGGCTTAGGCGGCGAGATCGCGATTCCCAAGGATCAGATCCAAGCGATTCAAAAAGCCGGTCCAAGCGATCGGCCAGGAGTAAGCATTAGCGAGATGGAATCGGCGGCGCGACGCGCACCGACGGCACCGCAAAAAACCGCATCATCCCCAGCGCGCGATCTCGCGCCACCGGCAAGCAGCGGAGAGAGCAAGGGCGCGGCCGAACAAGATGAAGCCAAGGAGTACCAAAAGAGACTTACTGAGGTGACGTTTAAGTTGGAAACCGCCAAACAAGACTATATCTCCGCGACCCAAGGCGGCGGCACGGCCAACAATGTTAGCAAGGATGGTTTGAAAAGCTGGGCGATGGACTTGGCGTCGCGCATTCACGACTCGCAAAAGGTCGCCGGTGGCGGCGGCGCGGGTTCGACACCGCCGACCTATCCCTACGCGCCCAACTATACGGCTAAAGAAAAAGAATTGAGCGATCTGCGCAGCCGCATCGACAGCCTACAAAAAGAACGCGACGCCTTGGTCCAGGAAATGAAAAGCAAAAACCTGCCGGTCAATTGATTGGAATCGCTTAACTAGAAATCTGCGCCACCGCCGCGCGCAACCCCAGTAAATAACTATCGACGCCGAATCCGGCGATCTGCCCCACCGCCACCTCGGCGATAAACGAGTGGTGGCGAAACTGCTCGCGCTTGTGAATGTTCGACAGATGAATCTCAATGGTGGGAATGCCCACCGCTGAAATCGCATCGCGCAGCGCCAAACTGGTGTGCGTGTACGCCGCCGGGTTGATTACCATGGCGGCAAATTTTCCCGCCGCCTGTTGAATCCAGGTGACCAACTCGCCCTCGCTGTTGGACTGGCGAAAATCGATTTCCACGGCTAACTCTTTGGCCAGTGCGCGGACTTTTTTTTCAATCTGCGCCAGCGTCAGTTTGCCGTAAATCTCCGGTTGCCGGGTGCCCAACAAATTTAGATTCGGCCCATTCAGCACCAAAATCTTTTTTTTCTGCGCCATGGTTAATTCCTTTTCTTAATCGGCGATCAAGCGCTCAGCCCGGCCAATATCTCGCTGGGCGAAAGTAAATGAAAGCGCGTCTTGCCGATGCCGTCGCACATGACGAATTTAATTTTGCCGGCGGCCGCTTTCTTGTCGACTTCCATGGCTTGGATCAACCTCGGCATGGAAACCGTGCTGGGAATTTCGCTCGGCAAGCCGGCATGCTTGATGAGTGCAACAATGCGCTCGAAGCTTTGCCGATCGCAGAAACCTTGGCGCTGGGACAGCGCCGCCGCCTTGACCATGCCGACGCCGATCGCTTCGCCGTGGAGAAACTCCGTGTAATGAGTGACCGCTTCGAGGGCGTGGCCGATGGTGTGGCCAAAGTTGAGCACGGCGCGGTAGTCCTCTTCGCGCTCGTCCGCTTCGACCACTCGGGCCTTGATCGCACAGGAAGTCGCGATGGTTTGAATCAGCAAGTCGCGGTCCAGCTGCACCAATTTTCCGATCTGGCTTTCGAGCAATGCGAACAACGCCGGATCTTCGATCACGCCATACTTGATCACTTCGGCTAAACCGGCGATCAATTCGCGTCGCGACAAAGTGCTAAGCGCGTCGACGTCGATCAAGACCAATCTCGGCTGATAGAAAGCGCCGATCAGATTTTTACCATCGGAGTGATTGACGCCGGTCTTGCCGCCGACGCTGGAATCCACCTGCGCTAACAGCGTCGTCGGCACTTGGACGTAAGGCACGCCGCGCAAGTAAGTCGCCGCGGCGAACCCTGCAAGATCGCCGACCACGCCGCCGCCCAGTGCCAGTACGCAGGACTTGCGCTCGAAGCGCTCGGCGATCAAGCGGTCGAAGATGATTTGCAGGGTGTGAAGATTTTTGTGCTCTTCGCCGTCGGGTAAGAGAATCGGCACGGCGGTAAATCCCGATTGAGTCAGCGCCTTGACCATGCCGTCCAAGTAAAGCGGCGCAATCGTGGAGTTGGTCACGACCGCGACTTTGCCGCGCATTCCCGCCTGAGCAAGCAATTCGCCGGCACACGGTAAAATGCCCGCGCCGATATGGATCGGATAAGAGCGCGCGCCGAGATTGACGTTTAATGTTTGCATAAAACTATTCGCCGGTTTGGATCAGCGCGATAATCTTGTCGACCACTTCGTTCAAAGTCAATTGATCCGTTGCGATCGTTACATGGGCCTGGGCGTAGCGCGCCTGGCGCGCTTGAAACAGTTCTTCGATACGCTCGCGCCGGTTGGCGCCCTTCAACAAGGGACGGCTCGCGCCGTTGCCGACCCGGCGCAGGATCGTGTCGGTGGCAGCTCCCAAGCAAACCAGCAAAGACTTTTCTCGCAACCAAGCGAGATTTTCATCATCGAGCACGACGCCGCCGCCGGTGGCGATCACTTGGCCGGGCTCGGATAAAACTTGCGCCAGGGTCTGTTTTTCACACTGGCGAAAATAATCCTCGCCCTTTTGCTTGAAGATCTCGCGCACTTTCATGCTTTGATTTTTTTCAATCAGCCGGTCGAGGTCGACGAAACGGCGGCGTAAACGCTTGGCGAGATTGCGGCCAACGGCGCTCTTGCCCACCGCCATGAAACCGATCAGCGCGATGTTTTGAGTTGCAGCTAATGCCAACGGCTAATAGTTCTTGATCTGTTCGAGATAGTTTTCGTAGTTGCGGCGGATTTCGCGCAAGGAGTCGCCGCCAAACTTTTCTAAAAAAACCTTGGCGACTTCAAAGGCCACCACCGATTCGCCGACCACCGCGGCGGCCGGGGCGGCGCAGACATCCGAGCGCTCCACCGACGCGTCGGTCACTTGCTTCGTGCGCGTGTCCACCGATTGCAAAGGACTCATGAGGGTCGAGATTGGCTTCATGGCGACCCGCACCACCAACGGCGACCCGTTGGTCATGCCGCCTTCGGTGCCGCCGGAATTGTTGCTGCCGCGGTAAAATCCGGTGGGCACGATCCGCGGCGTGCCTTCGCCGACCATCTTGGCCGGATCGAAGAAAATTTCGTCATGCACCTGGGAGCCGCGCCGCTTCGCCATTTCGAAGCCGAGGCCGATCTCGACCCCTTTCATCGCTTGAATGCTCATCAGCGCCTGCGCCAAGCGGCCGTCGAGCTTGCGATCCCATTGGGTGTGCGAGCCCAATCCAGGCGGCAATCCGAGAGTGACGACTTCGAAAACTCCACCCAGCGTGTTGCCTTCTTTTTTGCACTCTTCGATGAGCGCGATCATTTTTTCTTCGGCGGCGCTATCGGCCGTGCGCACCGGCGATTCTTCGCTACGCTCGAAAGTTTCGGCGTAGGTCAGGCCGTCCAAATTCGCCGTGACATTGCCGATAGAGCGGATATAACCCATGACGCGAATGCCGAAGGGCGCGAGCAACTGTTTGGCGAAGGAACCCACCGCGGTGCGCGCCACGGTTTCGCGCGCGCTGGCGCGCTCGAGAATATCGCGAATATCGGCGCGGTCGTATTTGAGTACGCCGTTCAGATCGGCGTGGCCCGGTCGCGGTTTGGTCACGGCGATCTTGTCGTCGCGGTCCGCGGCATTGGGCGACATTTTTTTCGTCCAATTTTTCCAGTCGCGGTTTTCGATGCCGAGAGCCACCGGCGACCCCATGGTCTCGCCCCAACGGATGCCGGAACGGATTTGCGCTTCGTCCTTTTCGATCAGCATACGCCCGCCGCGGCCATAGCCTTGCTGGCGGCGCCAGAGGTCGTGATTAATTTTATCGATATCGAGAGGAAAACCGGCGGGCACCCCGTCGACGATCATGGTCAGGCAGGGGCCGTGGGATTCGCCGGCCGTAACATAGCGCAACATGGGCGCACTTTACCTGATTCGTTTTCGAGAGGCTAGGGCCTGAGAATCGTCTGCTGCGCCACTGGACCCTCGGTTTGTTTCATCTGGTCGCGCCAAATCTGCTCGGCGTTGGGCAAGTTTTCCGCGCCCGCCGCCATGATCCGCGGCGTGATGAAAATCACTAGTTCTTCGAAATCCTTTTGCCAGGAAGATTTCTTGAATAGCCAGCCGAGGGCGGGGATGTCTTTTAGATAAGGAATACCGTTCTCGGAGTTTGAACCGGTGTCTTTCATAATCCCACCGAGCACAACGGTCTCGCCATCTTTGACCAGGACATTGACCTTGGCTTCGCGAGTATTTTCTTGCGGGATACCGTCGACGGTCTTGCCGAAATCGAGGGTGCTCGATTTAGCGCTGATGTTGAGCAAGATAAAGCCGTCGGCGGAAACCTGCGGCGTCACCTTGAGGGTAATGCCAGCGCGAATTTCCCGCAGCGCTCCCGCTTCGCCAACGGTGGCGGCGGAAGTACGTATGCGGACGATGTTCGCGCTTTCGATCATCGATTCGACGTTGTTCAACGTCACCACCGACGGGCGCGAAATAATTTTCACGTTGCCCTCGGCTTCAGCCGCCGAAAGCACGCTGGTGATGTTGTTGCCGAAATAGCCGAAGCGAAAACCCTGAGTCGGAATCACCAATTGATTGACCGTCGGCGTCGGCTGAGGACCGCCATTGAACGGCGGATTGGCGATGAAGCGATCGCTGGTACGCACCCGGCCGTTATTGAACAGCGACTCCATTTCAATGCCTAATGAACGGGTAAACGTCGGCGTGGTTTCGATGAGATTGGATTCGATGAGCACCTGAGGTGTGCGGGTATCGAGCCGACCGATTAAGTTCTGAACATCCTCAACGCTCGCTTTGATGTCACGAACGATCAGCGTGTTAGTGCGCTGGTCCGCTTCCACTTTGCCGCGCGGACTGAGCAACGACTTGACCTTTTCGACGAGATCTTTGTCGGTGGTGGTATCGCGCTGGCCTTTCATGACCTTGGCATAGTTGACGGTCAAGTAAGCGGTCTGCAGCGGCTCGAGATTTTCTTCCGATTTCTTCGCCGCGGCGAGATTGTCGCGCTCGGTTTTCAATCGTCCCGCCGTGGAGATGCGGATGACGTTGCCCGTCTCGTCCTTACCCAAACCATTGGTATCGATGATCACGTCCATCGCCTGATCCCAAGGAACTTCGATCAAGCGCACGGTGACTTTGCGATTGACGTCGTCAGTGACAACGATATTTTTACCGCTCACTTCGCCGAGTAGACGAAAAACATTCTTGATATCGGCATCTTTGAATTCGAGGGAATTTTTTTGGCGCTGTATCTCGTGTCCGCGCCGATCACTCTATCGCTGCCCAAGGGTTGCGCCGCCGACCTCTTAGTCGGCGCGGCCGCTGCGGCAGCCGTTGCCGTCGTTTCGGGCGTACGAATATCGATGCGCGCCCCGCCGCGCACCAGAGTCACGTCTTTTTTTGTCGAGAAGCTCGGGTTGACGGGACCGACTACCAGGCGAATGCCATTATCTTCGGGCACCACCGTGTAGGCGGGCACAGTGGCAGCAGCCGCATCGATGGTCACGCGGACGCTGCCATCAAGGTTAGTCAGGCGTAATGTCGACAGCCAATGGGTGTCGATCCGGTAACTGAGCGTCTGCGCCGAGCGATTGGCGCTGTTAAAAATATCGATAACGATGCGTGCCGGTGTGGGTAATGGAAAGTGGCGAAACTCCTTTACCGGCTGGGAGAATTTCAAGAACACGCTGGTTTGCCCCTGGTCTTCGCGCACCGACAAATCTTGCAGCGTCAGCTCGGCACCGGCGGGGTTGGCTTTGCTATCACTGGCGGGCTGCGCCGCCGCTGACTTCTCTACCGGCGCCTTGGCGACCATATTCTTTATCCGGGTTCACCACGCAAGCGCTCAAGCTTAACGACAAAAAAGCCATGATCGCAGGCAAAGCCCGTGCTTGGCGCCGTGGCGCCAAACCGGCAAGGCTGCCATCGACATTTGCTACACCGATTGTCCGCTGTGACATTTTCATCACTCCGTTGCGAGCCCCATGCTCACGTCATGTTTTTTTCGATTGCCATAAATATCGTTGCCAAACTCTTCCACGACAATTTGGTTGCGATGAATCGCTTTAACCTTGCCATCGTTGTTGCCAATCGGCGTGCCCACTTTGACGACGTAGCCGAGGCCAGCGCCATCTTCCACCATCGCTCGTGGGTCTTTAATGTCCCAGACGATGCCAACTAACTTCAGTTGCGATAAATCGAGCTGCTCGAGGGGCGAGAGATTTTCGCGCGCCCGGGTGTTCACCTTGGCCCGCAGTGTCAGTGGACGGAACGGATCGCGCATGCCGTCCTTCACTACCGGCGCCGGCGTCGTCCCTTGGGGGTTTTTTTTCGGCAGCTCTAAATCGACGCGCTCGCCTTTAGTAGTTTCGCTTTTCGCCTTGGCGCCCAACGTTTCTTTTAGTTTATTCTTTGCCGCGTCGCGCAGGCCCTGCAGCGATTTACCGATGCTCGCCGGCGTATCGTTGAATTTATCCACCGCATCTTTGGCTTTCTGCGACGGCATCGGGTCGGACTGCTGGGCCCGCAGCGTTGCACTGGCCGACAACCCACAGCCCAGCAGCAAAATTGATAACAGCTTCAGCCCACGCATCTGATTTTACTTCTTGCCCTTCGCAGCTTTCGCCTTGGCTTCGGCGACTTTCTTTCTTTCGGCGTCGCTAAGAAATCGGAACGCCGTGGCCACGCTGGTGGTTTCCAAAATCACACCATCGCCGGCAATGGTCGGGTTCTTGAAACCGATGCTGTCGATGTTGATCAAACGATTGAGCCGGCCAACCTCATCGAAGAAGCTGACGGTATTATGAAACCTGCCCTTGACCGTAATATCGACCGGCACTTCAGCGTAAAACTCCTGAAAGGTTTCCGCGCGCGGGCGAAACAACAGCACATCGAGACCGGCTTGCTGCGCCTTGGCGGAGATGCTCGTCAGCAACAGCGCCATCTGCTTGTCGTTAGGCAATTGCGCCAAGGCCTTTTTCAGTTCCATGTCCAATTGCTTGAGATCGCGCTGCAGGCGCGGCAAGTTTGCCGCCTTTTGCTGTTTTACGGTTTTTTCATTGCGGGCGATTTCAACGCTATCGGCGAGCTTGGCCACTTCATCGGAGCGCGGGCTATAAATGAAACTGTAATAGAGCGCGCCGAGCAAAATAATCGCCGCCGCCAGGATACCGATGCGCTGAATCCTCGGCCGCTCTAGTAAATTGTCGAGCAGCTGGTTCAACCCTTTTTCTCCTCTTTTTTAACCGCCGGCGCTTTGGCTTTTGTCGCAGGCTCGGGAACGGGTTCATCGGGTTGATATAACACGCCGGCCTTGATGGCGAATTTTTGATAGCCGACGGACGTGCCCGCGCCTTGGGTGGTTTCCACCAGCTCGACGGTTTTGAAATGCTTCGACGCTTCCAAGCCGGAAATAAAATCGGCAACGGTCTTGTTGTCAATTGCCAGGCCATTAAGCGTGACGTTGCCGCCGGTTTCTTTGAGTTCGGTCAACCACAATGTCGCCGGCGTCGCCTGGGCGAGATTCTCCATCACCAATACCGGACCGCTTTTTTTCTTATTGAGATCGGCGATGATTTTGTTCTTGCCGCGCAGATCCTTGATCTTGTTTTGCAAGTCGCCCACTTCTTTGACTTTCACGTTGAGCGTTTGCAGCTCGTTGCGCAGTGTCGCGAGCTCAGTTTCCAGGGAATTCAGCTGAAACATTTGATAAATATGAACGGCGATAATTGCGACGATTCCACAAGCCAAAACCGTTCCACCGATAATAATCTCCCGGCGCCGGTTGACTTCGGCAGCGAGTTGCTTGAAGGGCAGTAAATTGATTTTTATCATCGATCTCCCGGTCGTCGGATCGACAATCCCGCAGCCACGGCAAAACTCGGTGCGCCTTCGAGTAAAAACTCGCGCTCGATGTTTTTGCTGACGGTGAAGCTACGAAACGGCTCACTCAGCCTCGCCGGCACCCCGAGGCGCTCCTCAATCACGGTGCGCAAACCTGTTAGCTTTGCGCCACCGTCGCTGAGATAGATCAATTTAAGCCCATCGCCCTCTTCGGAGGCCACCGCACCATAGAGACTCACGGTGCGGCGAATTTCCTCGGCCAACTCCTCAGCAGTCGGCCGCACCAATGCGGCCAGATCCAATCCCTGGGCTTCCTCCGACCGACCCGTCATCTTGAAATTCTCCGCCGCGGCCAAGGACAAATTAGCCTGGGCCGCCAACGACTCGCTAAAGTAAGCGCCGCCGAAAGAAAGATCGCCGGTGAAAATAGATACACCATTTTGCAGCAGACTGATGCTCGTGTTCTGCGCGCCGATATGGATCAACCCCACCATGCCGCGAGTTGTCTCGGCAGCATAGTTGGTCTCGAACATATTTTCCAAGGCAAAATAATCGACATGCATCACCGCCGGTTCCAGACCGGCCTCTTCGATGGCATCGGTATAGCTGTTGACGATCTCTTTTTTCACCGCCACCAACAGCACGTCCATCTTGTTGCCATCTTCGGTTTTGCTGAGAATCTGATAATCGAGATTGACGTTTTCGAGATTTTCCGGGATGACATTCTGCGCTTCAAATTCGATATTCGCTTCGAGCTCGGCCTGTTCCTGAACCGGCATCTGAACTTTTTTCATGATCACGGCCCGGCCGGGCACTGCGGAGATAACATTTTTCGCGCTGACGCCGGATTCCCGGATCAACGCACGAATCGCTTCAGCCACCGATTTGGTATCGACAACCATGTTGTTTTGGATGGCATTTTCCGGCAGCGGCGCTGACGCTAGCTTTACAACCAGGTAACCATTGCGATCCACCACCGATTCGACCAGCTTGATCGAGCTTGAGCCGATATCGAGGGCAACGTAGCCGTCGTTGCTACCCAGTGATTTAAAAAACCCGAGGTTAAAGTTTTTCCAAAAAGGTGCCATGGATTATTGCTTGAAAAGAGTGTGCTTTTGCTCGATGGACAGACCTAAGGCTAATAAGATCTTGCGCTTGGTCGCCATGCGGCAATCCTTGCCCATTTCAATTCGTTGAAGCGTCAAAGGCGATATTCCCGCCAAACGGGCCAATTCAGATTTGCTCAACATCTTCGCCTCGCGGACTTTTTTAACGTTATTGAGCTGATCCATCACTGCTGCCCCTCAATAAAATAGCGGACTAAAATTCCGGTAGTTTTGGATTACCGAATCGATATCCTTTAGTCAACATAAGGAATCTCTGAACAAGTCATCTAGCAAGTCGTCTAATAACGAAGAGCAGAAAGACCGACAAGGTGAGGCGGGAGGAAAGAGCGTGGGGGAGCAGACAACGTTTGCGAGTTTGGCGTGGGCGAGAAAGAAAAAGCAGAGCAAGC
>SHYW01000040.1 GCA_009692615.1 Deltaproteobacteria bacterium
GCCTCAACCACGGTGATCTCGCTGCGATATACTCGTTGAATTACGTCTAGTCGTTTCTCGTCTTTCATTGTCAGGGTTGTCATCCTTCCACCCTGACATAATTACGTTGCCGTTAACCCCTGACATAATCACTTTGCTACAACACCGACTTGAACTCTCTATTGCCCCGCCGCTTTCGAAAGCGCTATAGTCGAGCGCGGGAGGAGTTATGCAGAAACTTATTCCTATCGATCTCACGGGAGTTATCGACGAAGTCAAAGCCGAAGGCAAAACCCGCCGCGTGCTGTGGCAGGATTCGCAGTCCATCGCGTTCTTGAGCAGCGGGCGCAAAGAGCGCTGGGACTTTCATATCGACCCGGCGGATGAAGTGACGTTGCAACTGACCGGGGTGCAGCATTTGGTCTATCGCGACGAAGCCAACAACGAACACACCGCCGATATCAAAGCGGGGCAAATTCTCCTCTGCCCAGCCGGCGTGCCGCATTCGCCGCGCCTCGAAGCGAACTCATGGTTCATCGTCTTCGAGCGCAAACGCAAAGCCGGTGAAATCGATTACTTCAAATGGTTCTGCAATAAGTGCGGCGAGAAGGTTTACGAAACTTCCGCCGAGGTCGGCGACTACCGCGCCGATCCGGTGGGGCAGGTTTATCAAACATTTTCCAGCGACGAGAAACTGCGAACGTGCAATAACTGCGGCACGATTGTTCCAGTGCCGAGATGAAGCTTCCGTTCACCACGAAGGACACGAAGGTTTTGGATGATAATTTTATTCCGAACTTCGTGCTCTTCGCGTCTTTGTGGTGAAAAATAATTTATGAAAAGGTACGTAGCCAAACTCACGCAATTGGCGCGCGGCTACGCTGCGGCGGAACGCACGGTGATAGCAGCATTCTTTCACAAGCGGCCCAAGCGCCGCGATCATCTGCGCTGGCTGCGCGCCCAAGGGTTTAAAGAATACTCGGCGATCAAGCCGATCTTCACGGCGCTGGCGAAACTCTATCCGGCGATCGATCGCGGCATCGACCGGCATGACTACGAAGAATTAACCGAAAAGCTCGCCGACGAAACCAAACATGCGCGGCTCGTCATGGATTTGTTGGAAGAGCTCGGCGGCAGGAAGGTTACGGCCGAGGATTTACTCTGGCTGCCGCAGGACAAGAAGCTGGCGAAAATTCGCGCGCGCTATTCGCCGAGCTACGCGACTTTGTTGCACGGCTCGGGAAAAATCAGCGCCAAGCAAATTCGCCGCCGCGACGAAAGCCTCGAACGGGCCGCGATCACGCTCACCGAGGGCGGCGGCGGCGCGCTCTATCAGGTTTGCAGCAAGCTCAAGAAGACCGGCGTAGAAGGTAAAATCGCCACGGTCTTTCACGAAATCTTACTCGACGAAGTCGGCCACAAAGACAGCGGCGGCCGCGCCCTCGAACCTTTGATCAACAGCCAGGCCGCTTTCGCGCGCGCGGCGAAAATCATCTGCGATGTCTCCGGCCAGCGGCTGCGCATGCGCAACGAACAGTTCGGCTTCCCACTAACGAAGAGCGAGCTAAGTGACTTGGACCGGCACGCGCAACGAGCGGTTAACCCTCGATGATAATATTTTGGCTGCTCGCGCTGGTTAGTCTAGTCTTCAACGTCGACTCCTTCGCCATCGACTTGCCGCCGCTCCAAGTCGGCATCAACGACTTCGCCGCCATGGTGCCGCCGGCGAGCGCCGACGATCTCAAAGAAAAGCTGCACCGTTTCAAGACCGAAACCGGCGCCTCCGTCGTCGTCCTCACGGTCAAGACTCTCGACGGTGAAAATATCGACAGCTTCAGCACCAAAGCGTTCAAGTTGCTGCCACTCTCCAACGGCGAGTTGGCGACAACCGCGTTGCTGGTGGTCGCGCGCAAAGAACATTTGGTCGCTTTGCAAGCCGGCGCGGAGATCCGCGCTCTCTTGCCCGAGCCCGTGGCGCACGAAAAATTACAAGCACAAGTGGCGCTCTACTGGAGCGGTCTGCGGCCCGACTTAGGAATTCACGGCGCGGTGCATTATTTATTCGGCGTGATTCGCGGCGATCTGCGCGTCGGCAGCCAAACCGCGGCGGAAAAACTCCAAGACACTTCGTTGCGCGGCGGCGGCGCCGGCGCGATCTTCGCGGTCTGCTTGGCGCCGTTTCTGGCGCTGTTCGTCGGCGGCCTGTGGGGCATCTACGCCACCCATTTCGGCTTTCAGCGCTACACGCGCCTGTTGATGGGTGCGATCTTCGGCGGCGCCACGGCGAAATTGGTCGCCATGGCGATGGCGCTGCTCGGCAGCTACAGCGACAACCTGTGGTATTTCATCATGGCGTTGGCGATTCCTCTCGGCGTATTCGGCAGCTGGACCGAGTTCTGGATGTCCGGCGATTGGAGCGGCATCCCGCGCGTCAAAGAACGCCAACGCAAGCCGGAAGACAATATGGGAATATGACTCAACGTGTTCGTGTTAAGAGGTCCGAGCCACGAACACGACAATCCCCGATTGACACCCTCGCACACCGATGATAGCCAACAGCCATCGGCAAAAAAGGAGAAAGAACATGGCCAAACTACGTCACCTCGCGCTGCTCACCCGTCAACCCGACAAGCTCGCGGATTTTTACAAGCGGGTCTTCGACATGCAGGAAATGTATCGCACCAAAAACGGCTCGGTGCATCTTTCCGATGGCGAAGTGAACTTGGCGATCTTGAACGCCAACGATCCCAAAGAACCGGGCCATCCCGACGGCCTGTATCATTTCGGTTTTCACGTCGACGATAGCCAGGAAACCGCCAATCGCATCAAAGAAATCCATCCGGCCGGGGCGCCCAAAGAACGCGAAGCGACTTACGCTGAAGGGCGCGGCTGCGATCCCGATGGCAACCTCATCGATATCTCGACCACCGGTTGGGGCCCGGTCCGGCGCATGGACTTATAAAACGCAACGAGACTTCATGTTCACATTAATCCTGAGCTTCCTGCTGGCGGCGGCATTTCTCTGCCCGCGCGAGCTGCGCGCCGCCAGCGCCGATGAGATCATCAAGAAGGCCGCAAGCCTCGCCGGCGTTCAGCGCAAAACTTTTCTCGAAGAAGGCGCCAAGAAAGAGGGCGAGATGGTTTTTTACACCTCGCTGAGCTTGACCGACTATCCGAAAATTTTGGCCCATTTCGAAAAAAGTTATCCCTTCATCAAGACCAACACCTATCGCGCCACGCCCTCGGGCGTGTTCCAACGCGCCGACACCGAAGCGCGCGCCAACCGCTTCGCCGCCGATGTCGTCGGCTCGGCGCCGGTGGAGATGTGGCACTTGAAACTGCGCAAACTTTCCACCGGCTATCTGTCGCCGGAACAAAAGGCGCTGCCCGCGGGATCCCACGACGCCGAAGGTTTTTGGCAAGGCTTCGAGGTGACGCCGCTGGTTCTGGCCTTCAATACCAAACAAGTTTCGCAAGCCGACGCGCCGCGCAGTTATCAAGATCTGTTGCAGCCCAAGTGGAAAGGTAAACTCAGCCTCGGCACCGAAGAATATACTTGGTTCAACGTCTTGAGCGAATCCTTGGGAGTCAAGAAAGCCGCGGATTTTTTCCAAGCTTTGGCCAAGCAAGATTTGCAGATGCCGGGATCGAGCAGCATCATGCGCGTGCAGTTGATGCTGGCTGGCGAATCGGCGATCGCCTTGGCCGCCCGTGGCCGGCGCGTGACCGATCTGAAACAGCAAGGCGCGCCGATCGATTTTCGCATCGTGGATCCCTACGCCGGCGAGCCCAACTTTGTCGCGCTGATGCAGCGCGCGCCTCATCCTTATTCGGCACTATTGTTTATCGATTGGATTTTATCGGAAGAGGGACAAACCCGCCTCGTCGATGCCGCGGGAAGAATTTCGATCCGCAAAGGCATCAAACACAAGCCCTGGGTACAAGAATTATTTCAGAAAGATTTTGTCTTTTTGAGCCCATCGTCCATCGGACCGAACTTGAACAACATCATCGAGCAATATAATCAAGTGTTCGGAATTCGCAAAACCAAATAAATCGGAAAGGCGCGAGCCTAGCGCAAGACAAGATTTTAACTTCAGTCTGGCCCCTGGAATATTCTATGCAGGTTATCGATTGTGATGCCCATGTCGAAGAGTCGGTTGAGAGTTGGCAATATCTCGATCCGGAATTTTATTTACTGCGACCGATTCCGGTGGTCTTTCCCGAAGACACTTGCTTCGGTTCGCACAACGCCGCCTGGGTGATCGATTACAAGCTGCGCTTCTTCGCCTCCAACCCGACGCTGATAAAGCGCGCTCTCGACAAAGGCACGCCGATTCCGGTGCAGGAGATGCGCGACGTGCAACAGCGGCTCGCCAGCATGGATGAGCTCGGCATCGACAAGCAGGTGGTTTTCCCATCTCTCTGGCTCGGCTGCTTGGCGGAAAACGTCGAACTCGAAGCGGCGCTGGCGCGCAGCTACAATCAATTCATGGCGACGCAATGCAGCCAATCCGGCGGGCGGATTTTCTACGTCGCGATCATTCCGTGGCGCCAACCCGACTTGGCGGTCAAAGAAATTCGCCGCGTCAAAACGTTGGGCTCAGTCGCCGGCATCTTCGCGCGCGGCATCGAATGGGATCGGCCGCTGACCCATCCGGACCATTGGCCGATTTACCAAGAAGCCGAAAGCCACGACTTGCCGATCACCGTGCATGTCGGCAATGGATCGAGCCCGGCGATCTCGCGCATGCTCGAAGGCGTGCCGCGGCCGTACTTTAATGAATTCCCGCAGATTCATCCGCTCGGCACCGGCATCGTCAGCGGACCTTACGTTCTCTACGCCTTCACGCAAATCCTCGGCTCGAAAATATTGGACGACTTTCCCAAACTGCGCTTCGGCTTTCTCGAAGCCGGCATCGAATGGACCACCCGTCTAGTCAAAGCCTTGGGCCAGGAAAATCGCGCCAAGATCGAGCGCTGGCTCGCCGAGAGAGTTTTTGTTTCTTGTGCCCTCGACGATGATTTGCCTTACGTCGCCGGCAAACTCGGCGATGACTTCATCGTCACCGCCACCGATTTTCCCCATGGCGACGCGTTCCGCCAAGACTTGCTCGCCAACGGCCTCAAAGCGCGCGGCGACTTGAGCGACGCCACCATGGAAAAGATTCTCAGCAAAAATCCCCAACGGCTGTATCATCTGTAGGGCCCCGACGGATCTCCAAAAAATCTTTCCGCCAGCCACGAAAGCTTGGCAAGGTCGCTGAATTTGCTCAGTTTAAATTTTGGCAAATTCGGATAATTCCATTGAAGCGGCCCCGGCCTCATGGTAACGTCCTACTTTAATGAAACCGATATTTGCCAAAGCAGCAATCAGTTCCATCGTTCAGTGGTTCAACGCCGATTATCATGCCGCCATGCCGGTCAAGAAGGGCGTCGATATCGATCGTGTCGATTGGGTGCGCTCGATCCCATTCGTCATCATGCATCTTGGCTGTCTGGGGGTTTTTTTAGTCGGCTGGAGCTGGACCGCCGTGGCCACGGCTGCGGCGCTTTACTTCGTGCGCATGTTCGCCGTCACCGGCATTTACCATCGCTATTTTTCCCATCGCACCTACAAGACCGCACGGCCGACGCAGTTTATTTTCGCGCTGCTCGGCGCCTCGGCAACCCAGCGCGGCGCGCTCTGGTGGGCCGCCAACCATCGTGAGCATCATCGCACCTCCGATACCCCGGCCGATCCCCATTCGCCGGTGCATTATAGTTTCTTCCGCTCGCACATGGGCTGGTTCATGTGCAACCGCTTTTACGCCACGCAATATAGTCGAATCCAAGACTTCGCCCGCTTTCCTGAGCTAGTTTGGCTCAATCGTTACGATAAGGCCGTGCCGGTTTCTTTAGCGTTGTTGCTCTATCTTTGCGGCTTCGGTCTGGAGCGCGCGGCGCCATCACTCGGTGTCAGCGGTTTGCAACTTTTGGTTTGGGGCTTCGTCCTCAGCACCACGGCATTGTTTCATGGCACCGCGACGATCAATTCGCTGTCGCATATGTACGGTTCCAAGCGTTACGATACCGGCGACGAGAGCAGAAATAACTTTTGGCTGGCGCTGATCACCATGGGCGAAGGCTGGCATAACAACCATCACCAACATATGGGCACGGTCCGCCAGGGATTTTACTGGTGGGAAATCGACGTCACCTTTTACATTCTCAAAACCCTATCGTTTTTCGGCATCATCTGGGATCTGAAACCCGTGCCAGTCCAAGCCTACGACCGCAACGAACAGCTGCCGGTCAAGAAAATGGCTTCGGCCGCCTAGGTAGCTGGCTCAACCAGCAATCGTCTCGTCCAGCCGTTTTTTCCTCGCTTGATAAATCAGATGGCGCACCCGCGGCGCTGCCAGAGCTTTTGCTTGCGCTTTTTCACCTAGCCCGCTAGCATTCTCACTGGAGATTGTTCCGTATATGCCGCCGGTGACCGAAATATTGAATAAAGTGCTCCTGTTCCAGGATCTTGGCGCCGAAGCGTTGGCGATTCTCTCACCTTTGCTGATCGCCAAGAAGTACAGCGCCGGCGCGGTGATCTTTCGCGAGCTAGAAGAATCCGACGCGCTCTACATCGTCGACCAAGGCTCGGTGGTGGTCAGCAAGCATGTCAGCGGCGATGTCGACATGGTGCTGACCCGTTTTCAGCCCGGCGACTTCTTTGGCGAGATGGGGCTGTTCGACAACGCGCCGCGCTCGGCCACCGCCAATGTCGAGGTTGATTCGCTGCTCTGGCGTCTCGACCGCGGCGTTTTTCAAGATATTCTTTCGCACCATCCGGAAATGGCCGCCAAGATTTGCTACCGGTTGGTGACGATTTTTATCCAACGGCTGCGCGTCACCAATGAGCAAAGCCGCGATGCCATCCGCTGGGGCCTTGAGGCCACCGGCTATTCGACCGGCAGCCAATCGCTGTTCGGACGCAAATCCACCTGACCCTGGCCATGGCCGAACCGGCAAAATTCGAACTGCTCACGCGCAAAGCTGGCGAACAGGGCTTTCAGATCCATGAGATCGAAAGCAGCCAGGCCCATCTCGGCTACCAGCCGCAGCGCTTGCCCCAAGAAGCCTGGGCGATCACCGCGCAACCGCCGAGCCCAGACGGCAGCCGCCGCTACATCGTGAAAAATCTTCGCCGCGACCGCTACCTGTTAGTAGACAACAAAGAGTTGTTCCTGTGGGAACTTTTCGACGGCAGCCACAGCCTCGAAGAGATCGCGCGCACGTTTCATTTTACCTTTGGCGCGTTCGATTACACGATCATCCGCCAACTACTGGCGAAGCTGCATCAAGCCGGCCTGCTCGTCGAGCGCGAAGACTTGGCGCTGCAAAAAAGCTCGGCGCAGAACGATGCGAATTCCTCGACAAATAAATTTCGCGCGGTGGCGAAATACTGGCGCAGGCTTTCCTTCACAGTGCCCCAGGCCGACCGGATTTGCGGCGCCATGTATCGCCATGGCGGCTTCCTCTTATTTCATCCGCTGACGCTCGCTTTGACCATGTTCGTGACGCTGCTCGCCGGCATCGCGGCGGTGCGCTTGAGCCCTCAGGCCAAACAGTTCACCCACATGCTTTCGAGTATGCCGTGGCGCAGCAGCGCGCTGATGATGTTGTCCCTCTTGATGGTATCGATGATGCACGTGACTGTGCACGCCCTCGCCTGCAAGGCCTACAGCCGGTGCGTCCGCGAGATCGGCTTTTTTCTCTTGCAAGGCGTGCTGCCGACGTTTTACGCCGATGTCACCGACATCTTCATGTCGACCCGGCGTGCCCGCGTGATCGTCGATCTCGCCGGGCCATTAGTCGAATTATTTTGCGGCAGCGTGGCTTTTCTCGCCGCCTATCAAACCGGCCCCGGCGTCGGTCAAGCGTTGTTGTTCGGCATCGGCGTGCTGCTCTGGGAGGGCGCGCTGATCAATCTCTATCCGTTTAATTTTCTCGAAATGGACGGCTACAACATCATCGCCGATCTTTTGGCGATGCCGACCTTGAGACAGCAAGCCTTAACCTTGGCGCCGCAACTGCCGCGCCGCTTGCTCCGGCCCCAGACGCTGACAAAGGAACAATGGATTCAAATCGCCTATCTGCTGCTCTGCTTGGTTTCAGTGACCGCTTATCTGATCGCCCATCTCGATTTCCTGCGCGGCTTGCTGCCGAATTGGAAGTGAAGATTCGCAGGGCGGACAGATGGGTCCGCCCCTAAAATCGATTAGACTCGCTCACCTGGGCGCGCTCGCTTCGACTTGCTTGACGTAGGATAAATCGATGACCTCTTGAGGATCGACGGCGGCGGCGCCGGGAAACTGTTCGACCATCATATCCAGCGCCGTCTTGATCGCTTCCGCCGACGGATAAGGGAACTTCGCCATGCGCGTGCTAAAGTAGCCGTAGGTTTCCTCCAGCATCTCGTCGCTGGCGCCGCGCAGATATTTCTTCATCACGCTCAGGCTACGCTCTTTGTTAGTTCTGAAAATTTGGATAGCGTCGGTCAACGAGCGCACCAAGCGCAGCGTCACATCGGGGTTTTTCTTGACGTTGGCTTTGAGCGTCGAGATGCCGACGTAGGGATACTGCACGCCGAGATCGTCGAAGTCGACCAGCTCGCGAAAGCCGGCCTTCTTCGCCACCAAGCGCGCCGGCGTCGTCAGCATCGCCGCATCGACCACGCCCTTTTCCAACGCCGGCAAGATCGCCGGCGTGTCGCCGATGTTGACGATTTTCACATCGCGTCCCGGTTCGAGAGCGAATTTTCTTTTAAGAATATAGTGCAGCAAAATATCAGTCACCGCACCGGGCCGCCCCGAAGCGATGTTTTTGCCGCGTAACTCATTGGGAGTTTTCAATTGCGGCTTGGAAAAGATCGACGACCCGGTGGTATGAACGAAGGAAGCGATGATCACCAGATCCTTGCTGCCCACCGCGTAACTCGACACCACGCCGGTGCCGGTGGAGACGACATACTGGGCATCGCCGCTGAGCAACAATTGATGCGGCCGCGCCCGTCCCGCGTAGACGATTTCGAAATCTAAGCCGTATTTGCGCCCCAACTTTTCTTCGACCGCAAGCCAGAGCGGCGTGTAGGCGCCGGTAAACGACGAATAAATAATCTTTAGCTTCAACGGCTCGTTGGCGGCAAAAGAAATTTCGCCATGCGCTACCAGCGCCAAACCAACAATCCAGCCCACGTAGGAATATTTAAGTTTCATCGCCACAAATCCCTTCCGACACGATCACGAGCCACGAACACGATCACGTTCAGGGAGCCCGCCGCCCCAAATCCCGCAACCCGCGCTCCCACTTGTCGATTTCTTTTTCCAATTGTTGAATGTTCAAACCCTTTTCCGCGTACCAGCGCTTGAAGCCATATTCCTTCGCCGGGCTACCGTAGTCGAAGGCTTCGAGAATTTTCTGCCCATCCGGACTGAAAAGAAAATCGACGAACAACACTGCCGCGTAGGGATGGGGCGCTTGCGACGACAGCGCGGCGCTGCCGGCGCTGGCCGGCACGATATCCATGGGCACCCACGCCACTGGCGCTTTTTTTTGCGCCGCCACCAACGCATGATTGCGAAAGATCGTCGGCGACGCTTCGACTTCGCCGCCGACAATCATGTCGTTCAACGCCTGGCCGGAAACCGAGTGCATCGTGATGTCTTGGCCGCGCAGCCGTTTGAGATACTCCTCGCCCTTGGTCAACAGCATGCCGCCCACCGTGCGCGAACCGGTGTCCGTGGTCACAAACGACATGCGTCCCTTGAGCGCCGGCTTGAGCAGATCGTCGTAGTTCTTCGGCACCGCATTCGCCGGCAGCTTGTTTTTGTTGTATGCGAAGCCCATGTAGGACTCGCGCACCGTGCCCCAGTAGACCAACCCTTTGCCGGCCTCTTCCTTGGCATCGGCGATGAGCCGGCCGATATGCGGACTAGTGAACGGCTGGATCAGTTTCAACGCCTGCATCAACATCAGCAGCGGCAGGGAACTTTCCGCCACGTCCATCAAATATTTTTTCGCCTGCGCCTCGGCGAGAAATTTAGAAATCAAATCCTTGCTCGTCGCGCGGTAGGACTCCACCTGCACGCCATACTTAGCCTCGAACGCCTTGGCCAACTCGCGATACGAATCCCCCGCCAAGGCGGTGTACCAAACGATCTTGCCTTCCTTCTTCGCCCCGGCCGCCAGCATCTTTTCGCGATCGGCGCCGGTATAAGTGGCGAGGTCGGCGAGGGTGGCGGGTTTCACGCCCTGCGCTTGCACCGCGGTTGGCAAAAGAAAAAAAAAATACACCGATAACAGCAAACAAAATTTCATCAATCTCTCCAATCGTGCGAATAGGGCGACCGGCCGGTCGCCCCTACGGTTAGCTGCGCCACGCATATTTTGCTTCGGGATGTTGCGTGGCTGGATTTTCGCGGTCGAACTCCCAGCTCATCGGGTTGTCGAGAATGTACTGGCGAATGCGTTTCAAAGAAGCCTCACTGCGAATAACATGTTCGAAATAGTTGCGCTGCCACACAGATACGCCCCGCATGCCACGCGCGGCATTGATGCGTTGAGAGACCGAAGCCTTGAACCCCGCGACAAACGCACCGACAGACCGCTTCGCAGGTCCGACCTGTAGGGGCGACCGGCCGGTCGCCCTCCTCATCCCATCGGCGATGACGACAATACCGTGAACATGATTGGGCATCACGACAAATGCATCCAATTCGATTTCATTTCTTATCTGCGCTGACTTCTCCCATTCATCCTGAACGATATGGCCGCAATCGTTCAATTTAATCTCCCCGTCGACGATCTCGCCAAACAAACATTTACGATCTTGCGTTACCATCGTAATAAAATACGCGCCTGCTAACGCGTAGTCATAGTCTTGCAAACGAATCGACTGACGGCGCCGTATTTCGGGACGTATCGTCATCATCGTTCAAAGAGGGCGACCGCCGGTCGCCCCTACATCGGATTGCCGCAGATCATCGCTGTTGCCTATTGCCTATTGCCTTCTTCACACCCCCGCCAACGCCGCCGCCTCCGCATGAAAAAACGTCCTGTAATCGATCCGCGTCGGCGTCAAGCCTTGCTCGTGCGCATATTGGGTCATCGCTTCCAACTCGCGCACGTTGTCGGGCACGTTGTAGGCCCAATAATTGTCGCCCATCAGCTCGCGCTGCTCGGCCACCGCCGCGGCCATCCAGGAATACATGATAATTTGCGGGTCGGGACCCATGAGCCGGTCGACCGCGACATCGCGCGACTTGCGGAACGCTTTCAATAACGCCGCCGGCGCGTTGGGATGTTTGTCGACGAAGGCTTGCTTCAACGTCACGATATGGCTGGTCGGGAAAATTTTCGTCTGGCGATAATACTCCTGCTCTTCTTTGCGAAAGTCACGGAACAATCTACGAGTCCGCGGATCCCGCGCGGTGATCGAAGGCAGCACATTAGGGCCGATGACCGCGTCGATCTTGCCGTCGCAGAGCATGTTGTCGAGCAACAAATCGGGATCGTCCTTGGAATCGATTTGCTCGATGCGAATGCCCTCGGGCACGCGCATCTTGTTGGCCCGCGGCGAACACCAATTGAATTTCTTCAAATCGACGCCGTAATAATGTTGCAGCGCGCCGCGCGCCCAGACCCCGGCGGTGTTGTCCCACTGCATGATGCCGACGCGCCGGCCTTCCAAATCCTTCGCCGACTCGATGCCGGCTTTGCTGTTGACGTAAATATAAGCCAAGCGAAATTTACGGTTGGGAAAAGCCGGGATGGAAATATGCGCCTCGCCCTTGGCGTAGGCGCGCACCCGCGCGGCAAAGCCGCAGTCCCAGGCGTCGCATTCCTGTTCGTTCGGCACGAACTCCCAGTCGAAACCGTCGATCTTCACCGTGCCGTCGGTGATCGGAATATTAGTATCGATGGTCGGTTCACGGAAATAAAAGCGCAGTTTTGGATTGGCCATGGCGGCTCCTTTCGTAATTGCCGCAACATAGCGCGACACCGCGCTCCGGTTCAATCGCGGCGGCGAAGAAATGGAGTACTGGAGTGGTGGAGTATTGGGTTCCGGAAATTCCGGACCATCACTCCATCACTCCAATACTCCAGTTCTATTTGCTTGACACCCTTTACCAAAGTGAATAGTTATTTTAAGTAGCAAGTTCGCACCCGAAAGGACTTTCCCCATGCAGTACAAATGCATCTCCGGCGACGGCCACATCGATTTGAATCCCGACATCTGGCGCGACCGCGTTCAGGCCAAATACCGCGAGCGCGCACCCAAACGCGTAAAGATGCCCAACAGCTCCGACGCCGTGGTCATCGACGGCGGCAAACCGAATACCATCGGCATCACCCGCAGCGTGCGCGTCGCCCATATCGATCTCGCCAAGCAAGTGCCGACCTTCGAAACCTGCGCCGGCACCGGCACGCCGCAGCAACGCTTGGCCGAACAAGATCAAGACGGCATCGATTGCGAGGTTCTGTTCTCGCAGATTACTTTTGTCTTGCGCCAGACCAAAGACGACGATCTCTACCGCGACTGCATCCGCGCCTACAATGAATTTCTCGGCGAGGAATATAGCGCCCCGGCGCCGGACCGCTTGGTCTGCATGGGCACCTTGCCAACCACCAACGTCGACGACGCGATCAAAGAAATGGAACACTGCGCCAAACTCGGCATGAAAGGCGTCAAGCTCGATCGTTATCCCAGCGGCAAAAGTTATCCGACCAAGGAAGATGACAAGTTCTGGGCCGCGGCCCTCGACCTACGCATGGCGATGACCAATCACAACACCGGCAACATGGGCTCGGGCAGAGGCGAGCCCGATTATCTTTACGCCAAAGATCCCGGCCACGACGTGCATCAGAAAGACGCCTTCAAATTTTTTACCCGCTTCACCAACGACGCCATGACCGCGCCTTTGCAGATGGCCTTCGCCGGCGTCTGG
The DNA here is from genome assembly GCA_009692615.1 of Deltaproteobacteria bacterium. NCBI lineage: Bacteria > Pseudomonadati > Myxococcota > Myxococcia > Deltaproteobacteria bacterium. The sequence continues at coordinate 12,963 of SHYW01000040.1, forward strand.
GACCGCTTTCCCAAGTTGGAATTTTATTGGGCCGAAACCATGGTCGGCTGGTTCGAATACGGCCTGTGGCAGGTCGACGATCATTACCATCGCTACATCGGCATGATCCATGACAACTGGGGTCTGCCGAAGCTCGAGCGCAAGCCAAGCGACTACTTGAAAGAGCGCAATTACTGGGGTTTTCTCCATGACCCGGTGGGCGTCAAGCGGCGCGACGCCGTCGGCTACGACAAAATCATGTGGGGCACCGACTTCGCCCACGCCGCCAGCGAATTTCCCAACTCGCAAAAACATTTGGCGGAAGACTTCGCCGGCGTGCCGGAAAAAGAACGGCGCGCCATGCTGGTCGATAATTGCGTGAGATATTTCCGGCTCGATCAATGATCGGGTTCACCACGAAGGACACGAAGAGCACGAAGTTCGGAATATTGATTTTCCGAAACCTTCGTGTCCTTCGTGCCCTTCGTGGTGAAAATATCCGAGCTATTTTCACAGCCGTAACATTGGAGAAAAAATCATGAGCGACGTCGGCACCAGCCACGAAGACCTCGAACGATTTTTGGGTGATCACTATTTAGTCGGCGCCGGGCTGAAGCGCGACAAGCGCGTCACCGCGCGCCAAGGCAAAACCGCGGCGCACTGGCAATGGGACGGCATCTATCGCGGCCTCAAGCGCTCCGGCGAGATCGTCACCGTCGGCCCCGACGGCATGACCGGCATGCGCTCTGTCGTCGGCATCGAAGCGAAAAATTTTCCCATCTGGATGAACGCGCAGATTTTGATGCCCGGTGAACGCACCCAATGCCATCGCAATTTGCGCAGCGAAACCCGTCTGGTCTGCGAAGCGCCCAAGGACGCGGTCTTCGTTTGTGAATACGAAGCCTATCCGATGGAGCGCGGCGACGTCGTCATCAGCCCGGCCTGGACCTATCACGATCACTGGAACAAAGACAAAACGCCGGCGATCTGGATCGACGGCTACGACAATGGTTATAATCCCAATTTCAACATCAACGAACGCTTCCCCAAAGATCATCCCTACGAAGAAGTGAAAAAGCCCGCGGCCTACGGCCAGCGCACGCTTGGCTTGGCGCGGCCGATCGCCAATGAAGCACCGTTCCCGCTGCCGCCCATGCGTTACCCCTGGGCCGACACTCACGCGGCGCTGATGGCGCTGCGCGAAAACGGCGAGAGCGATCCTTTTGAGGGAATCATGATCATGCTCGCCAGCCCCGTCGACGGCGGGCCGACGTTGCCGACCATCGCCTGGCAAGCGCAGCTGTTGTCCAAGAAACAAAAAAACCTGGCGCACCGCCACAACAGCACCACCTTCTACTTCGCCTTCGAAGGCGCCGGCGTAGTGGTCATCGACGGCGAACGGTTGGAATATCATAAAGGCGATATCTTCGCCGTGCCGGCGTGGAGCTGGCACCATCATGAAAACAGCAGCAGCGACGACACGATTTTATTTTCCATCGACGATTGGCCGGCGATGAAAAAACTCGGCTTCTACATGAAAGAAGAAGCCAAGGGATTTTAGGACGGGCAGGTTTAAAACCTGCCCCTACACCCGAGCGATCCGACCATGTCTTCGTAGGGGCGGGTTTTAAACCCGCCCTCTGGAATTCCCTCTAGAGTAGCGCGCGACTTTCGTGTAGAATAATCAGCACGATTATGACGAGCGCCGCGCCCACTTCGGCTGCCACGAACGCAGCCAAGGCCGAAGACAATTCCAAGATCGCCGTGAGCCTGCGCGGCCTGTGGAAAACCTACACCGGCAGCAGCAAATCGGCGGTAGAAAATTTATCCCTCGACATCCGCGACGGCGAGATTCTCACGCTCCTCGGACCGAGCGGCTGCGGCAAGACCACGACCTTGAGAATGGTCGCCGGCTTGGAGCATCCCGACGCCGGCGATATTTTTTTCGGCGACCAAACCGTGGTCATGACTTCCAAGCGCATGTTCATGCCGCCCGACAAACGTAACGTCGGCATGGTATTTCAATCCTACGCCATCTGGCCGCATATGACTGTCGCCGAGAACGTCGCCTTCCCGCTCCACGCGCGCCACTTTCCCAAGAGCGAAATCAACGACCGCGTCTTGAAAGCCCTCGATCTCGTCGGCTTGGCCGGATTCGAAGATCGCCCAGGGCCGCTCCTAAGCGGCGGGCAGCAACAGCGCGTCGCCTTCGCCCGCGCCCTGGTCACCGAGCCGCGTGTGCTGCTGCTCGACGAACCGTTCAGCAATCTCGACGCCAAACTGCGCGAGCAGATGCGCATCGGCGTCAAGCTGCTGCAAAAAAGATTGAACATCGCCATGCTGTTCGTCACCCATGATCAGATCGAAGCATTGAGTCTATCCAATCGCATCGCGCTGATGAATTTCGGCGTGGTCCAGCAAGAAGGCGATCCGCGCATGCTTTACGAAGCACCAGCCAATGAGTTCGTCCGCGACTTCGTCGGCCGCACTTTGCTATTCAAAGGCAGGGTGCAGAGCGGCAATCCGTCGGGGCAACTCGCCATCGCTCTTGAAGGCGCGCCGGATTGCGTCGTCTTCGGCCGGACATATCATCCCGACAGCATCAAAACCGGCGGCGCGGTTTATATCGGCGTGCGCCCCGAGGATGTCGAGATCCTACCGGCCAACGGCTCGACGCCGCCGTCAGGAACCATCGGCGGCACCGTCCAAGCGGCGCTGTTTATCGGCGAGCGCATCGAATATCAGATCGAAGTCGACGGCCAAAGCAGCGTGGTGATTTACGGCGAGCGCCACCGTCCCATCGACGAAGGCAGTAAAGTTTGGCTCAAGTTACGCGCCGACGGCCACAGCGCCTGGTCGTCGAACTGGTCGCACAAAGACGAGTGAAAGAGGATGTTATGAAGAGACTGTTACAGATTACCAACACTGCGTCGCGTCTCAAAAAGCGATCCGACCGATCGGTCCGATCCGTCGGATCCGTCCTATTCTTTTTCCTCACCGCCGCTACCGCTTTCGCCGCCGCGCCGGCAAACTTCGATCAAGAATGGTCCAAGCTCGTCACCGCGGCGCAGCAGGAAGGCACGCTGTCGATCGCTTCGGGCGGCGCGCCGTCGCGCCAGTATCGCCCGGTGGTCGACGCCTTCAGTAAGAAATTCAACATCAAAGTCGAAGTCTCCACCGGCAACTCCACCGACACGGTCAACCGCGTCTTGGCCGAGCGCAAGGGCGGCAAGTACACCGTCGACGTGGCCTTGATCAGCTCGCGCGAGAATCAGCAGCGCTTGGTGCCATCCGATTCATTGACACCGATCACGCCGCTGTTGTTTCATCCCGACGTCATCGACATGTCGAAATGGTATCGCGGCCGGCACATGTATGCCGACAAGTTCAGCAAGTTCGCTTTGATCTACCACGCCGGTTTAGAAGACCAATATGAGGCTTGGTACAACACGGATAAAATCAAAGAAGCCGAGATCGCCACGCTGGTCAAACAGAGCGATGTCTTCGATCCCCGCTGGAAAGGCAAAATCGCCGGCCAAGGCATGGGCGACCCATCCGGCATTCGCCAGATGATCGACAGCTACTTCGAACCCGATCGCGGCCCCGATTGGGTCAAGCGCTACATGCTCCATACCGGAGTTACTTTTACCGATGACCGGCGCATTCTCGAAACCTGGGTGGTGAACGGACGGTTTCCCTTGCAATTTATCGCCACCGGCACCGAAGACATGATCGCGCTGGCGAAAAAAGGCTTGCCGATCAAGCCTCGTTATCTAGTCAAGAAAGCCGGCGTCCTGCGCGCCTCGGGTTCCGGCTGCTGCATCTCGGCATTCGCCAGCGCGCCCCACGCCAACGCCGCGAAACTTTTTATCAATTGGTTATTGACCAAGGAAGGCCAGACTCTGACCCACACTTTGATCCCCAATCTCGATCGCTCGTCATTGCGCATCGATGTTCCTTTCGGCGAAGTGATACCGCAACAGCGCCGCGGCTACGGCAAAGAATACAACTTCCCCGACGCCGAGCCGTCCGCGGGCGAGAAGCAAGAAGAAGTGCAGAAATGGCTTTTCAAGCTATGGGAGAGTCGGCAGAAGTAAACTTCTGTTTCGAGTTTCGGGTGCCAACTCGAAACCCGTAACTCGTAACTCGAAACCTGCCGCAGCTACCGTGGAATCATCTCCAACCATCGCTCCGCTGAGCATCCCGACCACGATCACGCCGCCGCGTCTCACCCGCGGCCACTTCCTGATGGCGGTGGTGCTGGTCTCGCTTGGCTATTTTCTGCTCTGGCCGGTGCTCTTGCTGCTGATCAACAGTTTCAATGCCGCTAACGATTGGTTCGTCGAGCCGCGCCGCTGGGGCATCACCCACTGGGTCAATGCTTTTCAGCGCCCTGGGCTGCTCCGTTCGCTGGGCAATTCGCTGCTCATCTGGTCCTTCACGGTGGGCATCAGTTTTCCCATCGGCGTGGCCATCGCCTGGCTGCTGGCGCGGACGAAAATCCCGTGCAGCCGAACGTTGGAGTTTTTGTTCTGGGTTTCCTACATGGTGCCCAGTCTGCCGACGACCATCGCCTGGATCACCTTGCTCGATCCCGACATCGGCATGATCAACGTCGCGCTGAAAAACCTCTTCGGCTTGGAGCAGGGGCCGTTCAACATTTTTAGCGTACCCGGCATCGTCTGGGCCAACCTCATGGGCCACGGGATTTCGATCAAAGTCATGCTCATGACCCCGGCGTTTCGCAACATGGACTCGACCCTGGAAGAAGCGGCGCGGGTCGGCGGCGCGAGCAATTTGCGCACACTGTTCAAAGTCACCTTACCGCTGATGGTCTCACCGATGATCATGGTGTTCGCGCTGCAATTGCTGCGCGTCTTTCAATCCTTCGAGACCGAATATTTACTCGGCGTGCCGTTTGGCTTCTACGTTTATTCGACCAAAGTTTATGCCCTGGTGCGTAATGCCATCCCTAACTACGGCGAAGCCACCGTGCTGGCGAGCATCACCCTCTTGATGATCGTCTTGATCATTCCGCTACAGCGCTGGATCTTGGAACGGCGCCGTTACACCACCATCACCGGCAGCTTTCGCCCCGGACTGATCGATCTTGGTAAATGGAATTTCATCGCCTTCGCCATCCTCGCCACGCTCTTGTCGCTGTTGACCTTCGGCCCCATGTTCATCCTCATTCTCGGCAGTTTCATGCAGCGCATCGGCTACTTCGTCCTGGGCTTTACCCTGGAGCATTGGCGCTTGGTGCTCTCCGACCCGGTGTTCGTCAAAGCGCTACGCACGACCCTGACGCTGGCGCTGACGGCGGCGCTCTTGAGCCCGCTGATATTTTCCGTGCTCGCCTACCTGCTCGTGCGCACGCGCTTACCTGGACGAAACACTCTCGATCTAATGATCTGGAGCGCCGGCGCGATCCCCGGCATCCTCGCCGGCCTTGGACTGCTCTGGGTGTTTATCGGCACGCCATGGCTGAACGCGCTCTTCGGCACTATTTGGGCGCTCATCATCGTCGTCATCCTGCAAGGCAAAACCACCGGCGTGAATATCATGAAAGGCGTGCTCGTCCAGGTCGGCGCCGACATGGAAGAAGCCGCGCGCGTCTCCGGCGCCGGCTGGATCAGAACTTATTTTAAAATTTGGTTGCCGCTCTTGACGCCGACTCTGGTGTTGATCGCGGTGATGAATTTCGTCACCGCCTCGGGCGCCACCAGCAGCATCATCCTGCTCGCCTCCCGCGACACCATGACGCTGTCGCTGATGGCGCTGGAACTTTCCTCCAACGCGGTCGGTAACCGCGAAGCCGCGAGCATCGTCAGCATCTTCATCATCTTCTTCACCGTCACCGGCGCCCTATTAGTGCGCCATTTCGGCCGCCGCTTCGGCGTGCACCACGACATGCAGGCCGGCACGAGTGGAAGTACAGTGCAGGCTGGTGTGAATCCGCACTAGCGTCAACGCCGCGGAAAATTCAAGTACGGTATTCACCACGAAGGACATGAAGGTTTCGGCTGAATAAGATTTCGAACTTTGTCCTCTTCGTGTCCTTCGTGGTGAATGGTTTCTTGATCAATCTAGTCAACGAATCATAGATCGTACGCTTAATGACTTCGCCGCCGCCGCGGTCAATCCGCTTCATCTTCATCGCCCTCGCCGGCGTCTCGCTGCTCACCGCGTTGTGGAGCGGCTTGGCGCGCATGGGTTGGGACTTGCCGGTGCCGAACCGCGACTTCGTTTCACTGCACGGACCGCTCATGAGGATCGGCTTTCTCACTACGCTCATCGGCCTGGAGCGCGCCGCCGCGGTCGATCAGTGGTGGATCTATGGCATCCCGATGTTTAGCATCGTTTCTATCGGCGCGTTGAAATTAGCCAACCGCGCGTAAGGGCGACCGCCGGTCGCCTCTACCAAGCCAAATTCTTTTTTTGCGCCCTTTGCGCAGCTCCAGTTCCTTCGCATTCGCTCAGGACAAGCTTTGCGGTTAATTAATCCCTGTCTTAAATCCGAGGGCGCGATGAATCGCGCCCCTACTTTATGTCCTTTGCGTTCTTTGCGGCCAACTCTCCGAATCCGAATCTTATTACTTTATGACCTTTGTGTGCTTTGTGGTTAAATTTCTTCACCGCAGTTTGCATTTTCACCGTGGCTGAACTACTCAAACTTATTCATCGATAAGGAGACTACTCATGTCCGGACCGAACCTTGCCGATACCGTTGTCGAATATTTGATCTCACAAAATGTCCGCTACATTTTCGGCGTGCTCGCCCACACTTTGTTTCCCTTCGGCGACGCCATCGCCAAACATCCCGAGCTCCGTTTCATCAACGCTCAACATGAAGGCGGCGCCGGCAACATGGCCCTCGGCTACGCCCGCGCGACCAAACAACCGGCGGTCTGTCTGGTCTCCGCCGGCGGCGGCGCGACCAACATCGTCACGGCCGTCGCCCAAGCCTATAAAGAGGCTGTGCCGCTGTTCGTGATCTCCTCTGACATCGGCACGGAATCATTTGCCAAAGGTCATTGGGCATCGTGGCACGGCATGGAGCATGTGCGATTGTTTCAACCGATCACTAAACAGAGCACGCGCTTGGGGCGCATCGAAGAGCTCGGCTCTGTGCTCGACTCGCTGTTTCGTCAAACCACCCGCGGCCGTCAAGGACCGGTATTTTTTTGCATCCCGGAAGATTTGCAAGAAGCGCACTTGCCTGAGCCGCTGAGCTTCGCGCCCACGGCCAACCCGGCGGCGCCGTCGGTGGATACTCGCACAGTCGCCGCCGCGGTAGATCGTTTACTCGGCGCTAAGAATCCGGTGATGCTAGTCGGCACCGGCGTCGATTGGTCCGGCGCCCAAGAGGAAGCGCGCGAGCTAGCGGAATTGCTGTCGCTGCCGGTGGCCAGCAGCTACACCGCCAAGGGCGTCTTTGCGGAAAATCATCCCCTCGCGCTCGGCTGTCTCGGTAACGGCGGGCGCATGTACGCGCGGCAATTTTTTCAAGACGCCGATCTACTCCTCGCGGTGGGAACTTCTTTTAGCGAAGGCACAACCCTCGGCTTCGGCAACAAAACCGTTCCCGAGCGCGCGAAAATAATTCAGATCGACACCGACCCCGAGCAGCTCGGCCGCAACTATCCAACTGAAATCGCCATCCAAGCCGACGCCAAGGTCGCCTTGCGCGCGATCATCGACGGCGTGAAAGCTAAGCCGGCGAAAGCGACGCGGGCGGACAATGGCAAAGCGATCGCGCAGGCGAAGCAAACTTGGCTGAGCGCCATCGACGAAACCATCGGCAAACAAAACCTCGGCTACGTCTCCGTGCTGCGCGCGCTCAACGATCTGCTCACCGGCAAAGAAATTCTCACGACTTCAGGAATGACCGGGGATACGCTACGCAACATCGACTCCAAAGTACCGATCATCCACGCCGGCGAATTCCGCGCCATCGGCACGGCCTTGGCGACCGCCTTCGGCGTCAAGCTCGGCCGTCCCGACGCCCGCGTCATCTGCGTCAGCGGCGACGGCTCGTTCATGATGGAACAGCAGGAACTCGCCACCGCGCGTTATCATAATATTCCCATCATGGTGCTGATCCTGCGCAACAACGCCTACGGCGGCATGAAACGCGACCAGCAAAACAACTACGGCGGCCGCATCATCGGCACCGAACTATTCATTCCCGACCTAGCCAAACTCGCCGACCTCTACGGCGCCAAAGGCTACAGCATCACAAAAAAAGAACAGCTGACGCCGGTCTTCAAAGAAACGCTGGCAAAAGATGAGTTTGTGATCATCGATGTGAAGCTGGATTAAGTCGCGCACTACGAAACTTCGCAGAGTCGTGACGATTGGGATTCTTCACCACAGAGATCACAGAGGTTCGGAAAATTAGATTTTTTCTCTGTGATCTCTGTGCCCTCTGTGGTGAGAATAGTCTGACATTTCGAAGCTCGCATATAACCCGACATCCACTAATCAATTCTTGCTCCGCCCCGCCGCTTTTTCCGCGAAGCTGAAATCTAACACTTGGTTGGGTGGGACATCTTTGACCAGCCCCATGCTCTTCTTGGTAAAATCGATGGCGCCGCGCTGCCAGGCATCGTCTAAGTAACTCAAGCCGCCGAGTCGGCTGACTTGGAGATCGTAAACTTCCGCCGCCAAGGAGCGGTCCTTGATGCCGAGATATTTAGAGATGATGTCGATTGATTCGTTGCGGTGCTGGGCGAAGTATTGCAATCCTTTTAAACTGGCGCGGACGAAGCCCATGACTTCGGCCGTATTGTTTTTGATTTTTTCTTCCGTCGTGCCGACGCCGCCGGTGGGGTAGCTGCTAAAATAATCTCCCGAATAGGCCAATCGTGTAAAACCTTCGCGATAAAGGATCAGTTGGCGCGGCTGGGTCAGCAGGCAAGCGGCGATCCGTCCGGTGCGCAGCGCGGTGACTAATTCTTCGGGGCTGCCGATGACCATCAGCGTGGCGTCCTTGTTCGCGGTCACGCCATGTTGGGCGAGAATCGTCTGCGTCAAAATATCCACCGCGCCGCCACGTGACGAGATACCGACGATCTTACCCTTGAGCTGGGACACAGATTTGATGTCGGCTTGGCCGACCATGTCGAACTGCGGTTTCGAGTTCACAACTAGAACCAGTCGCACCGGTATGCCGCGGGTCGCCGCGGCGATGATCGATCCCGCCGCCGAAGTATAATCCACCGAGCCGCCGAGCAATGCCTGCATCCCCAAAGCGCCGCGAATCAGAATAATTTCAACATCGAGACCCTCGTCGCGGTAGAAACCCTTGAGCAGCGCGATGCGAAACTGTAGCTCGGTAACCGCCACCGAAGTCGCTGACAACCGAACTTTTTTCAACTGCGCTGAAGCCTGGGTAGCGGTCAACATCAATGCGAGCACAAGCAAAAGAGTTTTCATTTTTATGCCGATCATCACACGCGCGACCGTAGCAAGCGGCCACACCACCGTCAAATCAACTTTCCGAATCATTACGACACGATTCCTTGACAAGCTAAGCGCCAACGAACTAGATGGAAGCAGATCATCGGTCAACCAAGGAGCAAAGTATGTTCGCGCAAATCCGCCACCTCGCCAGCCACACCGAGCGTTACGACACCATGGCCAAATTTTACGGCACGATCTTCGGCATGAAGCAGATCACCACCGGCTTGATGGACGAAAACAGCAAAGCCAACGCCGAACGCGGCCACATCAGCGACGGCGTCATCGGCATGGCGCTGCTCGCCAAGCGCGCCGGCAGCGGCCAGGGGATCGATCATTTCGGCTTCGAAGTTGAAGATGTCCGCGCCGCCGTCGACCGTATCGATCGATTTTATCCGGAACTCTTGCACACCAAAGCGTTGGCCTACGTGCCCTTCGCCGGCATCCGCGCCCAAGATCCCATCGGCGTGCAGTTCGATCTGGCGCAAAAGGGCCAGGCCAACGTGCGCGAAGGTTATCTGGAAAACGGTTGGCAACAACCGCGCTGGCTCAATCACATCGCGCTCCGCGCTCGAGAGCCGGAAAAGGTCGCCGACTTTTACCGTAAAGTTTTGGAACTCAAAGGCGTCGAAGAATCCGGCGAAGCGGGCTCGGTCATGCTCACCGACGGCAAAGTACGCTTGATCGTTCGGCGCTGCCACAACGGTTTTTACCGCACCATGCGCCAGGGCTTCGATCACATCGGCTTCAAAGTCGACAGCATCGAACAAACCACCAAGGACATCGCCGATCTCGCCGGCGCCTTTCCCGAATGCGCCGCGAAAATAATCGCCGGCGGCGTCCAAGGCGCCGCTATCGCCAAAGACCTCCAAGCCTGCCCCATCGGCAAACACGCCTTCGCCGACCCCGACGGCGTGCTGATAGATATTTGCGAGTAACCGCTGCTGACGCTAGATTGATCGAGCGATTTCCCTAATTCCCGACCGCAAAGCGTTTCGCAAAGAGCGGTCTTTTGCTCGGAACTCTTTTTCTACCAATGCTCCCATCGCCATGATATTTATGGCCTATGAGCCAGAATGAAGCGGACATATTAGCGGACATTTCAACGCTCGAGGACCGCGAAGAAAGTCTAGCGCTAATGGAGCCGCTGCTGATCGCCGAAGGGTCGCGTCACCGAAGTGCGCTTACCGATCTCACGGTCGAAGTGGCCACCCGTTCAGCTGGATTCCGGCGCAGCCTGCCCGATGGCGTGCGCGCGGCCTTGGCCGATCTCGTGCGCGCCATGAACTGCTACTACAGCAATCTCATCGAAGGGCACGACACTCACCCCGTCGATATCGAACGGGCGCTCAAGAACGACTACAGCAACGATCCGCATAAGCGCGACCTTCAGCTCGAAGCGAAGGCGCATATAACAGTTCAGCAGTGGATCGATGCGGGCGGGCTAGCGGGCCGGCCGATGTCGCTAGCAGCCATTCGAGAAGTTCATTTTCGTTTCTGCGCGCTCTTGCCGGATGATCTTCTTTGGATTGAAAATCCTGACAGCGGCGAACGAGTAAAAGTTGTACCGGGTCGACTGCGGGACTGCGCTGTGCGGGTCGGTCACCACGTCCCCATCAGCGCCGGCGCGGTGCCGCGATTCCTGGCGCATTGCGAGAGCGCCTACGGCCGCTTGGGGAGGACGGATGCGATTCTTTCGGCTGCGGCGGCGCATCATCGCTTGCTGTGGATACATCCGTTCCTCGATGGTAACGGGCGCGTCGCCAGACTGCTATCCCACGCGACTCTCCTTGAGACTTTGGATACGGGCGGAATATGGTCGGTCGCACGCGGCCTGGCGCGAAATGTCGCGGCGTACAAGAATCATCTCGCCAATTGCGATGGGCCGCGCCGAAACGATCTTGACGGACGCGGCAACTTGAGCGAGGAAGCGCTTGCCGCTTTCACGCGATTCTTCCTGGAAGTGTGCATCGATCAAGTGCGCTTCATGGAAGATCTCGTTCAACCGGATCGCTTGCGCACCCGGATTCTCATGTGGACCGAGGAAGAAATCCGACTTGGCCGGCTGCCGCCGAAATCGGCAAGTATTCTCGAAGCCGTGCTCTATCGCGGCGAGCTGCCGCGCGGCGACGCAGCCAGCATAGTCGGCACCGGCGATCGCCAAGCACGCCGTACTGTTTCCGCCCTAGTCGAAAAGGACGTGCTGGTAGCTGAAAGCGCACGCGCGCCACTGCGCCTAGCATTCCCAGCCGCACTCGCGTCGCGATGGATGCCGGGGCTGTTCCCAGAAAGGACGGAGTAGCCGTGCGTCCCATCTCTGGGCTATCGTCATTACGATAGGTGAAAGGTTTCGCAGCTCGCACCAAGCCGCAAAGTTTGGGATCATAAGAAGATCAACCACGAAATACACGAACGACACGAAAGCTTGGAAAATATCCGGACATAAATTTCGTGTATTTCGTGCCTTTCGTGGTCAATTCTCCGAATCCGAATCTTCTTCTCTGTGATCTCTGTGCGCTCTGTGGTTGAAAAACTCCGACACAACGCAAAACTCGCGCTCTTGGCACAGCATTTACTACGTCTGCGCCTTCCCCGAACCGATCCGCTTAGCCACCTGGGCATGCGCCAGCACCACGCGCGGGTCGCGCTGCAACGCGGCGACGTAACGTTCGCCGAACTCGCCGCCGCTCTCCGCCGGGATCAGCAGAAAGACCGACTGGCTCATCACCGCGTCGACGCCGGCGTTGGTCAGCGCTTCTTTATCGTCGAGACTTTCATCGATGACGACGATCAATTGGGAAATCGGCCGCAGCCAGGCGAACCACGGATCGCCGGTGATCAGTTGAAAAAAATGATTCGGCGAAAGAATCGGCCCGACGTTCTTTTCGTAAACCAGCCGTTCGGACTCAAGCAAAACTTTATGCAGATGGAGCAGCGCATCATGCAGTTCCAGCAACGGCCGGCGCAGCGCTAGGTGCTCGGGCGTGGGCGATATTCGTTTTTGCATCATCACTTTCAAATACCATGATTCCGCGCAGCGGTCAGCACGGCGAAAACCGGGCGCCTGAAAAACAATTGACCTCAGGCGTGGTTTGCGCTAGCTTTCCATCGTTCGCACTAAACCTAAAGGAGCTATCAGCATGGAAAGAAAAAAGGCGAGCGATTTCGATCCGCAGCTGCTGAGTTTGTTCCACAAGTACGTGCATGGCGCCATCAACCGGCGCGAATTTTTAGACGGCGCGGCGAAATTCGCCGTCGGCGGCATGACCGCGATGGGCTTGTGGGAGATGCTTCGCCCCAACTACGCTCTCGCCCAGCAAGTCGCCAAAGACGACAAACGCATCAAAGCCGAGTACACCATGTATCCTTCGCCCAAGGGCAACTCGTCCAATGGCCAGATGCGCGGCCTGCTCGCCCGCCCCGCCAGCGGCGACAAATTCCCCGTGGTCGTAGTCATTCACGAAAATCGCGGCCTCAATCCTTACATCAAAGATGTCGCGCGGCGCTTTGCCGCGTTAGGCTACATGGCACTGGCGCCGGACGCGATCTGGCCGCTGGGCGGCTACCCGGCCAGCGACAAATACGGCGCTGAAGCCGATGAGAAGGCGCTGGGAATGCAGAAACAATTAGACGGCCCGAAGATTATCGAAGACTTCGTCGCCGCCAGCGAATTTCTCCTAAAGCATCCTCAATCCACCGGTAAACTCGGCGCCGTCGGCTTCTGTTTCGGCGGAGGCGTAGTCAACCAGCTTGCCGTTCGCGTGCCGGGACTAGCCGCCGGCGCACCGTTCTACGGCAGAGCACCGGCGGCGGCGGACGTACCGAAAATTAAAGCAGCCGTGCAAGCGCACTTCGCCGACGTCGAGTTGGATCCCAACACGAGCGGCACCTGGCCCGCTTACGAAGTCGCGTTAAAGGCCAGTGGCACAAAACATGAGGCCTTTTTCTATTCGAAAGCTAACCACGGCTTCCACAACGACACCACACCGCGATTCGACGAAGCCGCCGCCAAACTCGCCTGGCAACGCACCGTCGATCACTTCAATAAGAATTTGAAAGCGTAAATTGAGTGAGACGAAAACCCAGCGCGAGCGGATGTGTATGCCGCTCGCGCTGACGATTCAGTGAAAATCCAAAAACATCCGCCTACCTGCTACGCGAAGACGAGACTCAAAACTCGGAACTAGAAACAAAGCGCGCGCCCAGCGCTTATACAAAACCCATCTTGCGGCCCCAATTTTCTGGGTCATTTAGAAAATCAACGATCTGCGATTTTTGCGCCTCGGTAAAGTAATTCTTGCTCGTGCCGGTATCGAGCACGTCGTCCCAGTCCGCTAACACGTGAAGTTTGATGTCGTTCTTGGCGAGATTGTCGCGGCCTTCATGCTGATTCAAACGCCCCGACGCGTAGTCGAACACGCATAAACAATGGGTCATCTTGGCGCCGGAGCCGCGGACACCGATGTTGAAGCGCAGCTTGCTAAGACCGTCGGTGATCAAGTCCTCGACCATGAGCACGCGCTTACCGGCTTCGAGGATGCCTTCGATCTGTTTCGTGCCGCCGTAGCCCTTGGGTTGCTTGCGGATGTAGATCATCGGCTTCTTGATGATATGCGACACGAACGCCGCGTAGGGAATTCCCGCAGTCTCGCCGCCGGCGACCACGTCGATCTGATCGAGACCGATATCGGTTTCGACCAGCTTCGCCATCTGCGTGACGATATACTCGCGCTCGGCGGCGAACGACAACAACTTGCGGCAGTCGATATAAACCGGCGAAATGCGCCCGGAGACAAACACGAACGGCTTGTCCTTGTAAACCGCGATCGACTCGGTGGCCAACAACATCTCGGCGACTTTTAGAGAAACCTCGCTCATGGCAAATACCTTTCAAATCTTTGGAATAGGCCACGTCTTAACATAGCGACCCAACATTGCCAACGCTCACGAGATCAGAGGCAGCCAATGTAATGAGAGATCGTGTTCACCACGAGGGCGCAAGAACACGAAGTTCGGAATAACTGAACGACCCCCGGCTTTAAACCGAGGGGTTCAAAATGCCTCGACTAGGAGGCGACTCTTCGTTCCGTCATTCCGGCGCAGGCCGGAATCCAGGTTTTCTTTGGCACTGCAGCACAAGCGAAGATGGATGCCGGCCTGCGCCGGCATGACAAACCTTCTATTCGTCTGAAGCATGTCCTGAGCACCGACGAAGGGGCGAGGGAATTCAACCATCCCCGAGAGGGACATTAATTTCTGGAACCTTCGCGCCTTCGTGGTGAGATAGGGATATTGTCCGAGGATGATAACTGCGGATCGGCGCGAGCGGAAAACCTGAGCCGCGGGATAGCCGACGTTATCCCGCAGCTCGATCAGAATGTTACTTCGCCTTCAATGAAAACCCCTTGGTCTCTTTCTTGGCGCGCTTGTCGGCGCGCTTTTCCATCAAGGTTTTTTGCGGCTTCTTCTTGTCTTGCTTCTTAGCGTCTTTACCTTTGCTCATATTCGTCGCTCCTTCTGAATGGTTGATCGGCGTCGCGCCAAACCACGCGCCGCTAGGTTATTATTTTCCACAGCAATGTTTAGATTTTTTACCGCTGCCACAAAGACAGGGATCGTTGCGCCCCGCTTTCTTTTCCACCACCGTCGGTTTCTGGGGGTGGAGCAAGCGGTCCAGATCGCCGACATCCTCAACTTGGTCCGCCTCGATGGTAACGCGACAATGCCAACCATGTTTATCGAACGTCGCGCTCACCTCTTTGAAGCGCGCCTCGGTTTGTACATGAACCACCGCCGGATTCTTCTCGCTGCCGAGCCGAGCGAGCTTCTTCGGCCCAAAGCTATCCATCCAACCCTGCGCGTCAATTCGACTTTGCATCAATCCAACATCAGCGATTCGATTGCCCATACCGAGAGTATCCCAGTTATCGCGCCTTTTAGCTATGCAAAGGCCATCGACCCTGAATAAATGTCGTCAGATCTTCCTCCCGCAAAGCCTGTCTTGAGCAACGTCGAAGGGGCGCAAAGGCGCTAAGTTCGGAAAAAAAGGTGATAAACATTCGCGAGAATTTTTTATTTCCCCTCCGAACTTTGCGCCTTTGCGCCTTTGCGAGAGATATTCCGAATTTCGGGGGTGTGTCGCACGAGGTCTTTCGTGGTTCAAATCACTTCGCAGATTTTCCGAGGATGGCACGTTCCGCGTCTTCGAGTTCTTCCATCCGGCGCAGGTAGCCGTGTTTCTCGATCAGCCGCCGCGCCTCGGCGAGATCCTTCTGCGGCGACTCCCACGGATAATTCGCTTCGCGAAAAAAGAGTCGCACCCGGTGCAGGTGAATATCGGCCATGTACAGCGGCATCGGTCCACGCTCGGCGATTTCCCAGGTTTCGTCCAGGTCGGCCTGCGCACTCTCGGAGCCGGCCTGCGGTGAGCTTGTTGAACCCGTCGAACCCGTGCGCGCGGCGGTGAGACTGCGCAGCCAGGCGCGGGTGAGGAGGCCGAGCACGAGAAGGTGTTGCTGACCGGCGCGGCGGAGGTCGTCCACTGCGTACTGGAGGGACGCGCGGCAAGGGACGAGTGACGAGCCCTGCAGAATCCCGTCGTAGAGCGCGGCGCACCCCAAGTTGAGGTGGTCCAAGGCCTCGTCATGAGGGCGGAGTTTACCGGTCACCCACTCGAGTGTCTTCGTCGCGCGCTCGGAGACGGCGCGGCAGGATTCGAATAAGGACGAAGGATGAGGACTGAAGCAGGAATCGAGAGTGATTTGCCACGCGGCGCGCTCGGGGGCGGCGAGGAGCAGGTCGCAATACCGGAAGCCTCTCAGCGAATACAGCAGCGGGTGGCCGGGCTGGCTCTCGGCCTGCATTTCCTCGGCCTCGCGGAAGCGCGCCTCCGCCTCGGCCCGGCGGCCCGCCTGGTGCAGCGCGTCGGCATGGGTCGTGCGATTAATCATTCGGTTGTCCGCATCGCCGCTGCGGTCGGCGTAGATCACGGACTGCTCGGCGTCCCCCACTGCCCCAGCCACCTCGCCCAGCGTCAGCTGCAGCTCGCTCAGGTTGCTGGCGCCCGAAGCGGCGTTCGTCCAATCCTCGCCCCCGGCAGCCAATTCCATCCCAGCCCGCATCGGATCGAGGGCCTCGGTCAGCCGGCCCAAGGCGCGCAGGGTGAAAGCGGCTTCGTTCAGCAGCCAACCTTGGGCGCCTTCCGTGAGGGAGGGCGAGAGGCGACTCCACGGTTGCTCGAAGAAGCAGGCGACAGCTCCCAAGTCGGAACCGAACGCGCCTATTTTGTTCGGGCTGTAGAACTCCGCTCCGCGCACAAGGCGTAGCCTATAAACCTCGCGATAAGCCTCCTGCTGCATCTCCGCCTGGCAGCCGTGGGCCACGGCTTGATAGAGCGGTTGGAGGCCTTCGAGCATGGGCTGGTCGCCTTCCTTCGTGGTCGCGCAGAGGTGTTCGTAGAGCCGCCGGTGCGCGGCGCGCCACGCATCGGGGTGCTGCTCGCGTAGTTGCTTGGCAAAGTACTCGCGCAGCAGCGGGTGAGCATCGAGCGAAAGCAACGTGCCGGCGGAGTTGCGATTCACCGTGAGCAGCTTCGCGGCCTCCAGCCGAGTGAAGGCGATGTTCCGTTGCGCGTCGCTCATCGAGACAAACGGCTCGGTTAGCTCCGGGATCACCGGCGCTTTCAATAACGCAGTGAAGCAGTCTGCGGAGGCGGGCCGGTCGAACAATCCGAGCAGCCG
The DNA here is from genome assembly GCA_009692615.1 of Deltaproteobacteria bacterium. Lineage (NCBI taxonomy): Bacteria > Pseudomonadati > Myxococcota > Myxococcia > Deltaproteobacteria bacterium. Next base: position 30,143 of record SHYW01000040.1, read on the forward strand.
CAGCACGGCGACGGCGCGTTTCCCTTTCTCACCCTCGCTCTCGAACCAGCGCACATACGCATCCATGACGCGGAAGGCGTGACCGCCCTGCTCCGCCTCGTCTGCTTCCTCCAACTTCACAAGGTCGCGCTTACGGATGTCTCCTGCGTGCGCGTCGCGAAGATAGCTGCCGAGCAGGTTCAACGTGAGCGCGTGGGCTTTGACGTCTTCCACAAGTGTCTCGAACTCTTTCTGCGTTCCCTTCACACCGAGCGACCGCAGCAGAGCCACGCCGGCTTCTTTTGATAGGCGCGTGAGCTTCACCTCCGACGCAGTAGTCTGCCAAAAGGTTTTCAAGTCCGGGATGGAATACCGAGTAGTGAGCACGCACAAGCCATGGTTGGTCGCGGCCAACCCTTTGAGCAGCGCGGCGAGCCCGGAGTCCTTGAGTTCACCCGGCGTCGGCGAAGTGGGCGCGTATTGCAGCGGCTCCAGTCCATCGAGGACGAGCAGCGCCCGCCGCTCGCCGACGAGTTGAGCCAGCCGTCGGCCTTTGTCGAACGCGCTCTGCGCGCTGTCCGCCATCGCCGCGTCGCCAAAAAAGTTGAGCGCTTCTTTGAGAAACAAGTCAGACGAAGCCGCCATCTGCTCGCGCGTCCCCTGACTGTAGAACGACCACGCGAAGGCGGCGTCACAATCCGACCAGTCCCGATGGGCCAGCTCCGCTGCCCACTTTGCCACCAGCGAGGTCTTCCCCTCGCCGCCGAGACCGACAATGGTGAGAACGTGCGGACGTTTCGTCTCGCCGCTCACCGCCATGTTCCACGCATCGGCAAGAAGCTTCGTTTCAGCTCCGCGTCCGATGAGTTCCGCCGGCGCGTACTTGATGATGCGGGAGATGTCGGTAGCTGGTGATTGGTTCTTCACCGGCAGGGTGATGCCTTGGTTGAGCTGAAGACGTTTCGCGATTTTCTCCGCCACTGTTTGCGCTGTGAGCAGGATGATGTCGATGTAGCCGTCGCCGCTAAGAATGCCAAGGTCGGACAAATCACCTGGGTTTCCAAAGCTGAGAAGCATGATGCGTTTGGCGTCCACTGTGGCGATCAACTGGCTGATGTGCCGCCATTCAAGCCGGCACCACAGTTTGGCAGCATACTCCGGGCACAGGAAGAGGACGATCAGTTCCGAGTCCTTCCGATAGAGAGCCGGAAGATAGGTGTTCAAGTCCAGCCGGGCAAATTCTTCATCGTGATATTTATCGTAGAGCAACCGCTCCTTGCCGAAGGCGTTGGTGAGATGGCCGGCCACTTGTTCGACAAAGTCGCGATGCTCGCCCGGAAACGAAAGCGCGATGTCGAAGCGTCTGGGATTAGAAGAATCAGCGGCCATGGTATTCGTCAGAATCAAACAAATCTGTCAGGCTTTGCTTCTTTGATAATGCCAACTGCCCGCGCCAAAGAATCAAACGCGTCCGCTATTACCGCAGCTTATACTTCCGCTCGATCTCCTCGACATAGCCGCTCTTCACCACCTTGGTGAGAATCCGTTGATCGAGCAGCTCCTCGACATTGAAGTTGCGAATCTTCGGATCGCGCAGCGCAATAATGTCCTGGGCGGTTTTCAATCCTCGCGGCGTGACAAACGTGTAGGACGTCAGGTCGTCGAGGAGAAATTTGTAACCCAACTCCGCGAGCTGGCGGTCGACCTTGATATACTTTTGCAGCAGGGCGACGCCGCGCTCTTTGTTGGCGCGCATGAAGGCGCTCGACTCGATCATCGCCTTGATAAAGTTCTCGATGGTCTGGGGATTTTTTAATACGAAGGACTCGGCGCACATGATGGGCTCGACGGCAGCGCGATCTTGCTCAAATCGAATAACGACTTCACCCCCAGCGTTTGCAACCGCGCCGCTTGCAACTTATCCAACGCGGCGCCGTCGATAATGCCGGTGGCCAGGGATTGGGCGATCACGGTGCTGTCGCCGATGGCTTGGATGCTGATGTTGTCCCTTTGCGGATCGAGACCCATTTCGCGCAGCGACACCATGGTCAGGCTCCACAGCAGACCGCTGAAGTCCTGTACGCCAATCTTCTTGCCGCGCAAATCGCTCGGTTTCGTAATCGGTGGACCGACCAGAAAATCGTAGGACGCCCGCTCGGCGAAAACCGATAAGATGATTTTGAGCTTGGCTCCCTGGGCGGCGGCGGTCAGCATACTCGACGCACTGCCGCGGACGAACTGCACTTCGTTGGAGACCAGCGCCGTGACTTGGATCGGCGCGCTGCGCACGGCGACCAGATCGGCCTCCAAGCCATGCCGAGCGAAGATACCTTCATCTCTCGCAAGCCACACCGGCAACCCCGAGGCGGACACGCCGGAATAGGCGATGCGAATCGTCTCCGCCCGCACCGGCGCGGCCGACAACAACAGAACAACGATCAACAAAAATCTTTTAGCGACCATGGCGACGGTCCTCCCGCACAGGTTGAGAGCGTAGATATTGCAAACCAGCCGTTGCTATTGGGCCGCTTCTAACATGGGGGAGTCCGGCTGACAATGACAATCGCACGGCAAAGCCAAAAGCGTGTGAATTCCATTCTCAGCCAGGCCCGAACCTGTTAAACTGCTTGGCAATGAAGCGCCTGCCAACCACGGTGACAAACCATTCGTCAACCCTGCCCTCCATCAACCAGCGCCGCCTGATGCGCGACTTGAACGCCATCGGCCGTATCGGCATCGGCAATCGCGGCGGCGTAACACGTTTAGTGTTTTCGATCAAAGAACTGCGCAGCCGCCAGGTACTGATTCATTTAATGCGCCAGGCCGGGCTAACAATTCACATCGACGCCATCGGCAACATCTTTGGCCGCCTCGAAGGCAGCGATGCCAAAGCGCCCGCCGTGCTCGCCGGCTCCCATCTCGACACGGTGATTCACGGCGGCAAGTACGACGGGCCGGTCGGTGTGATCGGCGCATTGGAAGCGATTCGCACTATCAGCGAAAACAAAATTACCATTCGCTCGCCGCTGGAAGTGGTCTGTTTTGTCGGCGAAGAGTCGAGCCGCTTTGGCTTCTCGACGCTCGGCAGCAGTTTGGTCGCCGGCGAAGTGAGTGCGAAAGATCTCGCCAACGCCGTCGATGCTCAAGGGACGAAACTCGCCGACGTGCTCGCCAGTCTCGGCATCGCCGCCAAACAATTGCGCCGGCTGACGCGCGATCCGAAAACTCTCAAGGCCTATTTCGAACTGCACATCGAGCAAGGTCCGATACTCGAAGCCATCGGCAAGCGCATCGGTCTGGTCACCTCAATCGCCGCGCCGAGCCGGTTTAGAATTACATTCACCGGCCAAGCCGATCACTCGGGCACGACGCCGATGGAGATGCGCAAGGACGCATTGGTCGCCGCCGCGCTGCTGATCGAATTCATTGAAAAAACCTGCCGCAACTTTTCTTCGATGGCCAAAGGGCGCGTGGTCGGCACCGTCGGCGCGCTAAAAATCGAACCGGGCGTGATCAACGCCGTGCCGGGCAAGGCCGAATTGTTGGTCGACATCCGCAGCATCACGGCGCAATCGAAAGCGCGCGTCGCAAGGACGGTTAAGCAGGAAGCGCAAAGGATCGCGCGTGACCGCAATATCGGCGTCCAAGTTCTGACCATCCGCGAGGAAGATCCCGTGCCCCTCGACAAACGCTTACTGCGCGTGACCAAAGAAATTTGCGGCCAGAAAAAACTCGTCTACGAGATCATGCCGTCGGGCGCCGGCCACGACGCCATGCAGATGGCCAAGATCACGCCGGCAGCGATGATTTTCATCCCCAGCCAACGCGGCATCAGCCACAACCCGCTGGAATGGACCGATCCGGATGACATCGGTTTGGGAACGCAACTGTTGATGGAAAGCATGATACGAGTGGCAAATGAATAGCATTGACGAAAAGGGAATTCGGATATCTCTCGCAAAGGCGCAAAGACGCTAAGTTCGGAGTTCAGGAACTGAAACTCCTAACCTTCGCGGCTTTGCACCTTTGCGGGAGAATATTCTTAACCATCCTCCCAGCATCGGAGCAAACATGGCAAAAGCAATTGGCAAAGCGAAAAAGAAGCGCATTCTCAGCGCCTCCCAAGTCAAGGCGATCTTCGAGCGCTTCGCCCGCGAGATGGCGAAACAATACGGCAGTCTCGATCAAGTGGTCTTCATCGGTATCCGCACGCGTGGCCCCTACGTCGCTAAAAGGCTCGCCGATATCGTCAAGAAACGTCACAAAAAAGACATCCCAATCGGCGAGATGGACATCACGCTTTACCGCGACGATCTCAACGCACTGCTCCCCGGCGGCACCATCGATCACACCCGCATCCCCTTCGACATCGCCAACAAGATCGTCGTGCTGTTCGACGACGTTTTGCACACCGGCCGCACCGTGCGCGCCGCCGTCGATCATCTCATCGATCTCGGCCGGCCGCGCATGATCCATCTCGCGGTCATGATCGACCGCGGCGGCCGCGAACTGCCCATCGCGGCCAACTACGTCGGCAAGAAAATTAACATGAAAGCCGCCGGCAACGTCGAAGTCCGGCTCAAAGAAGTCGACAAGGCCGACGAAGTGCTAGTAGAGTAAGGAATATCCAACTCACCACGGAGAACACGAAATAAATTGTCGGTGCGAAAAATCTTTCGCCCCCATCCGCGAACCGCATCGCGCGAAGCGAACACGTCCAACGATGTGGAGATTTCATCTCCCGTTTGCTGAGTAGCGCGCAGCGCGTAGCGAGAACCCCCTCGATACGCCACTTTCAGTGGCTACTCGGGGAATCGGAGTTTCCGCACACGAGCCTAACCCGGAACGAAACCTTGGTGTCTTTCCTGCCTCCGTGGTGAATTCCAGATTTCATCCAATCTACAAGACACCGAACCCACGACGACATTTAACGTTAAATCTCTTGACAGAACATTGCCCTCGTGGTGACTTACGCCACGAGGGCTTTTTTGTGCGGAGGATATTCATGTGAGAAATAAATTATTTTTGACCGTCGGCGCGGTTCTAGCATTGCTCGCCGGCGACGCGGGCGCCAGAGACGTCGTCATCGTCACCTCGTTTCCCAAAGAACTTTTCGAAACCTACAAGAAAACCTTCGAGGCGAAAAATCCCGGTATCAACGTCGTCATCAACAGCAAACCGACTCCCGCCGGGGTTACTTATCTGCGCGAGACCAAGGCCAAACCGGAAGCCGATATTTTTTGGGTCAGCGCACCGGATGCGTTTCAGACCCTCGATACCGATGGCCTCCTGGAAAAATACGCGCCGCCCAAAGAGATCATGGCGAAGATTCCCGCCAAGATCGGCAACTTTCCGATCCACGATCCCGACGGTAAATATTTCGGCTTCGCCGTCAGCGGTTACGGCTTGATGTGGAATAAGAACTATTTGAAAGCGCACAAGCTGCCGGCGCCCAAAGAGTGGACCGATTTGACCCAGGCGCGATATTACAATCACCTGATCATCAGCGCGCCATCGCGCAGCGGCACGACCCATCTGACCGTCGAAACCATTCTGCAAGCCTACGGCTGGGACAAAGGCTGGGCGCTGCTGCTCAACGCCGGCGGCAATATGGGGAGCATCACCGAGCGCAGCTTCGGCGTGCCGGAAGCGGTGATCAGCGGCCAATACGGCATCGGTGTAGTGATCGATTTCTTCGGCCTCTCCGCCATCGCTAGCGGTCAGCCGGTGGAGTTCGCCTACCCGGCGTTGACCTCCGTCGTGCCCGCCAGCGTCGGCATCGTCAAAGGCGGACCCAATCCGCAAGAAGCGCGCGCCTTCGTCAATTATCTGCTCAGCGAAGCCGGCCAGATGGTGTTGTTCAATCCAGAGATCGCCCGCCTGCCGGTGATCCCCGAGCTCTACGCCAAGGCGCCGAAAGATTATCCTAATCCGTTCAAGAAAAAACTCGGCGGCGTCGAGTTCAACGACGAACTATCCTCAGGCCGGCGCGATGTCGTCAACGCAATCTACGATCACGTCATCACTTTTCGCCACAATGAACTGCGCGACGCTTGGAAAAGTATTTACAAGGCCGAAGAAGCGCTGGCGAAAGCCAAGTCGGCGAATGCGAGCCAAGCGAAATCGCTGATCGCCGACGCGCGCAAGTTAGCGGCGCAGGTGCCGATCAACGACAAGCGCGCCAGTGACAAAGAAATCACCGGCGCGTTCAAATCGAAGTCGGGCTTGAAAGCGCAGCTCGAAACCGAGTGGGAAGTATTCGCCAAAAACAATTACGCCAAGGCCAAAGAACTCGCCGACAGAGCCGGCGCCATGGCAAAGTAAGTTGAATCCAAATCTCACCGCACCCGTAATTTAATTTAACCTCGCCATGGCCATCACTTCACCCGCAGTCGTCGCGCCGCGCATCCACGCGCGCATCGACTGGTGGCAAGGCAGCGTCATGGCCCTGCTCCTGGCGCTGTTGTTCGCGTTTATCCTTTATCCAGTGCTGCGCGTGTTGGCGATCTCGCTTACCGACGATCAGAATAATTTCACGCTGCGCCATTTTCTGAATTTCTTTCGCCGGCCGCTGTTCGTCGAAGCATTGTGGAATACCCTTGGGAGCGGCGTTCTCGTCGTGCTGTTGAGCGCTCTGTTAGCGCTGCCGTTGGCTTACATCCTGGCGCGCTTTGAGTTTCGCGGCAAGATTCTACTGCAAACCGCGGCGACGTTGCCGCTGGTGATCCCGCCCTTCGTCGGCGCCGTTGCGCTGCAACTGATCCTCGGCCGCAGCGGCATGGTCAACTTACTGCTGATGGACTGGTTCGATATTGCGATCCCGTTCATGGAAGGCTTGACCGGCGTGGTGCTGGTGCAAACGCTGCATTTTTTTCCCTTCATCCTGCTCAACACCATGGTCTCCCTTGCCAATATCGACGCGTCGCTGGAAGAAGCGGCGCAAAACCTCGGCTGTCATGGCCTTGCGCTATTTCGCCGCGTGACGCTGCCGTTGATGCTGCCGGGCTTCATCGCCGGCGCGCTTCTGACTTTCATCCGCGCCATCGACGATCTCGGCACGCCGCTGATGTTGAATTACAAAATGCTCCTGGCGCCCCAGGCCTACTTGCGCATCACCACCATCGGCATGGACGATGTCGACGGCTATGTGGTTTGCGTGGTCTTGGCGTTGTTATCGCTGGCGGCGCTGTTGGCGGCGCGAAAATATTTGAGCTTGGCGGAATACGCCAGCGTGCAGCGCGGCGCGCCAGTGATACGCAAACTGCAAGGCGGCAAACTGGTCGTCGTGGGCTCGGTCATCGCGATGATCTTAGGTGTGAGTTTGCTGCCGCATATCGGCATCGTCCTATTATCGTTCAGCAAAATCTGGAGCTTCACGTTGCTGCCGAGCACCTACACGTTGAACAACTACCAAGAGATTCTTTTTCGCGCGCCGCACTTCGTCGTCAACACACTCATTTACACGCTGCTGGCCGCGTCGATCGACGTCGTGCTCGGCGCCGCCATCGCCTTTTTGCTCCTGCGTAGCCGCGTCCCCGGCAGAAACCTGCTCGACGCGGTGGCGACCGTGCCGCTGGCGATCCCCGGCGTGGTCCTCGCGGTCGGTTACCTGCGGGTGTTTCACGGCTGGGATTTCCCCGGCATCGGCGCGCCACTGACTTCGTCTTGGATCATTCTCGTCATCGCGTATACAGCGCGACGCTTACCTTACACCGTGCGCGCCTGTTACGCCGCGCTCCAACAAGTTCATGTCAGCCTCGAAGAGTCGGCGCAAAATCTCGGCGCCAATCGCTGGCGCACCTTCAAGAAAATCACTTTGCCGATGATCGCCAGCGGCCTCATCGCCGGCGGCTTGATCGCCTTCATCACTTCCTGTGTTGAGCTCGCTTCGACGATCATGCTGGTGCCGCGCATCGAGTTGGGACCGATTTCCTATGGCATTTATCTTTATATGCAGAGCCCGCTCGGCCGCGGCGCCGGCGCGGCACTCGGCGTCGTGGCGATTTTGTTGGTCTCCCTCGGCACTTATTTGACCCATCGCATTTTCGGCGGGCGCGCCGGCAGCGCGTTTAGAATTTAACCATGGAAGCGGCGGAAGTAAAATTAGACAACGTCGGCAAGCGCTACGGCGAACAATGGGTCGTGCGCGGCGTCGATCTGCATATTCAGCGCGGCGAGTTTTTCACTTTCCTCGGACCGAGCGGCTGCGGCAAGACCACGCTGTTGCGCATGATCGCCGGCTTCGTCCAGCCCGACGAAGGCTCGGTCCGCCTCGACGGCCAAGTGGTCAATCAAGTACCGCCCTGGCAGCGCAATGTTGGTTTGGTGTTTCAAAACTACGCGCTCTGGCCGCACCTGAGCGTTTTTGAAAACGTCGCCTTCGGCCTACGCCAACGGAAAATTCCACGCGACGAAATAAATCGGCGCGTCCTCGCCGTCCTCGCTCAGGTCGAACTTACAGGAACGGAAGCGCGGCGTCCGTCGCAACTCTCCGGCGGTCAACAACAGCGTGTCGCCCTGGCGCGCACGCTGGTGATTCAACCGCGTGTGTTGCTGCTCGACGAACCACTGAGTAATCTCGACGCCAAGTTGCGCGTCGAGATGCGTTTGGAGCTGTTAAAATTACAACGCGATCTCGGCCTCACCACCATCTATGTTACACATGATCAGGAAGAGGCGCTGGCGCTGTCGACAACGATCGCGGTGATCGAGCATGGCCAAGTGATTCAGCAAGGCGCGCCGCGGCAGATTTACGAGCGGCCGGCCAATGGTTTTGTCGCCGGCTTCATCGGTCAGTCGAACTTGATCGCTGCCACGGTCGAGCGAGTACAAGGACAATCCGTAATTGCCTGCGTGGACGGTGTCGAAGGGAATGTGAATCTATCCTTGACGCTGCCATCGATGGCGGTGAAGCCCGGCCCTGGCATTGCGGTGCTACTCTGCATCCGTCCCGAAGCGATTGAGGTGGGAGATAGCAGCGCGGATTTGGTCCTGGAGAATCGAATACCGGCAAAGGTGATCGCGTCTGCCTATCAAGGCGCCTTTGTCGAATATGAAGCCAGCGCGCTCAACACGACGTTTAGAGCCCGCGTCACCAATCCTAAGAGCAAAAAGCTCTATCAGCGAAACGATGCGGTCACCCTCGGTTTCGCCGCCGCGGATGTCGTGTTAATCCGCCGAGAACCTTGACGATGAACTGTGTAGGAAAAAGTGGTGCGGCGCGCGGAACGCGCCGGAAAGATTTGGCCGGACGTTCCAAAGTGTCGAACGCTTGGCGTCAACTAACCGTCAACCGACCTTGCGTTCGAACGCCAAAGGGTGTTGTAGCAAAGTGATTATGTCAGGGGTTAACGGCAACGTAATTATGTCAGGGTGGAAGGATGACAACCCTGACAATGAAAGACGAGAAACGACTAGACGTAATTCAACGAGTATATCGCAGCGAGATCACCGTGGTTGAGGCCG